>NZ_DBMALT010000002.1:0-117618 GCF_057870745.1 Parasutterella sp.
TTCCGTTTGTTTATTTCGCAAAAATCAACTTTATCGGATCGCCAGCATGTTTGCATTGGGGCTATGTCAATCGTTCAAATTTATTTTGGACAGTAGTGATTAAGATCAATGCGATCTATGCATAAGTATTGATTCAGTTGCAATTTCTCGTTCAATAGTTTCTGCAAATAATTATCGATATCATTTCTGTGATTTGAGATAATTGCCTCAAAAGAATCAACCTCGTCCGGAGATTAGTCATGCCGTCCTTTGAAACCGGTGTCCGACTGCTAAAAAACATACTAATTAAGAAGAGAAGTTACTCTGCATTCTTTGCAGATGAAACCGATGCGCTGCACAAAGCCTTTCCAGCTAAGGCGACGGTTCATGCCGGGCCGTTCGGTATTCCGATGCTCTGGAACTCAGCTAGAAACTTCCTAGAAAAGAAGTCTTTTGAACTAAGACAAACGGAGGGCATTGCTTACGTTCACATCCCTTTCTGTGAAAGCCGGTGCCTTTTCTGCATGTTTTATCAGAATCCATATTCTTCGGAAGCAGCGGATGCTTACGCGAATACACTTATTAAAGAGTTTGAGCTTTGGAATCAACGAGCTGCCCAAAACTCTGCCCCGATTAAGGCTTTATATTTCGGAGGGGGGACACCAACAGCTTTAGAGCCCCACAATATTAAAAAGATTCTTGAAACCGCCAGAAAGAATCTTCCGCTTACGGATAACTGCGAAATTACCTTCGAAGGAAGACTTCACGGACTAACTGATGAGAAGCTCTCCGCCTGCGTCGAAGGAGGCGTTAACCGACTTTCTATAGGGGTGCAGACGTTCAACGCCGATATCCGCAAAGAAATGCAGCGCCTCGATTCCCCTGAATACATTATTCGTCGACTTGAGGAAATCTCAGCCATCGACAATCTTGCCGTAGTGATCGATCTCCTCTTCGGCTTCCCGGGACAAAAAGGAAAAGTCTGGACAGACGATT
Organism: Parasutterella sp.; assembly: GCF_057870745.1. NCBI lineage: Bacteria > Pseudomonadati > Pseudomonadota > Betaproteobacteria > Burkholderiales > Sutterellaceae > Parasutterella > Parasutterella sp. The sequence goes on from NZ_DBMALT010000002.1 coordinate 976, forward strand.
TAAAGATCGTCTCCGAGCTTCCGATTGATGGTGTGGACTGCTACCAGCTGAATGTCTTTGAGAAATCGCCGCTCAACACCCGCATCAAATCCGGTCTTTGTGATCCGGCAGCGACGCTTGCTGAAGCCGCCGACATGTATGCTGAAAGCGTTGAGTATTTTTCTGCTCATCCCAATTGGCATCGTCTGACGAATACCCATTGGGCCAGAACGCCGCTTGAAAGGAATCTCTACAACCGTTTGGCAAAAGGTCCGAGTGACTGCCTTCCCTTCGGCTGCGGAGCCGGCGGAAAACTTTTCGGCTACAGCTGGATGCAGGAGCGCAAACTTGCCAAATGGTCAGAAATGGTTGAAAAAGGACTCAAGCCGGTCTTTGTCATGATGAAGCCGCAGGAACACTGGCACTTGATGAGAACTTTGGCGAGCAGCGTGGAATCCGGCCCCTTCAATTTGAAAGAGATCGGTGACAACTTCAGCGTCGATATTGAAAAGCCGCTAAAACCCGTCATGGATCAATGGATTAAAGCTGGCCTCCTTGAAAAATCAGGAGAAGTCTATTCTCCGACCGTGGCCGGCCAGTTCTGGTACGTGACCATGGCTCAGCTCGCCACGGAAGCGCTGACCATGGCCATTGCAAAAGAAGATTCTTTCAAAGCGGATCCGATTACGCAAAGCGTATATTCACCCAACCAAGCCGAAGCGTGGTTAAAAACCATTAATAAGCGGGAGGAGTGAGTGAGAGAAAACGCTTACCCTTTTGAAAAAAATTGTATTTTTGAATCAGTTGAAATAAGATAACGATTCATTTTAGAAAGGAGTAAAAATGACAGCACCTCTCGGCAATGTTAAAGCCTCGGTCCCCCCTGAGCAGTTAAAAGCAAAAATGAATCCCGGCGACGTTTCTTTCCTCGGATTCGAGCGTAAAGACAACGTCTTCACCGTTACTTTTGCTTGGATTGACATGATCGGCGGCCATCACGAGCACACTTTCGCTCGCGGCGACATCTTCGCAGACTTCAACAAAGTCCTGAAGGTCTTCACTGACGGCGGTCTGCCCATCGACCCGGCCAAAGCTGACGACTTCCATATGCGTCTTTGCCAGCTCTCTACTGTTATGGTTCAGGATCAGGCTCCGGCCACTAAAGCAGAAGCCAAAAGAGAAGAAGCTCCTGCTAAATAATAATTTGAACACTTAATCGTGTTTGGGATTGCCGCTTTACGCGGCAATTTCTTTTTCAGCCATTGCTCGTAAACTCTCTCTGTCCTCTTACTTTCCCAAATCGGCGGCTAAAAATCCAAATCTTTTGCTCAATAAAACTTATTCAACGTGTAGACGAAATATAAAAGTCAGAATCTGAACTTCTCATGAGATTTGGCCTCAAGTCCCAATTTATTTTCTAAGTTCTTAATTTTCTATATAAAAATTCTTGCATTTTTAATTTTCTTTTGCTATAATTGAGTCTAGCGCTAGACTCAATTATGAGGTCGTTATGTTTAAGGATTTTCTCGTTTCCACCCCTGACGAGAAGGGAAAGATTACAACTCAAACTCGAAAGACTCAGGCCGGCAAGACGGTCTATATCCTTTATGAAATCGGGCGTACTTATAACGCCGCTAAAAAATACAATGTTCCTCACCGAGTAGTCATCGGCAAGGCTGACCCTAACGATCCGGAGAAAATGTATCCCAACGAAAAGTTCTTCGAACTCTTTCCCCAGACTGTTGATAAAGTCGAACCGACCGAAGAAAACTCTCTTAGGAGCTGCGCTCTGGAAATCGGCAGCTTCATTGTCATCGATAAAATCATCAAGCATTACAAGCTCGATAAAATCGCTTCCGACTGGTTCGGCAAGGATGCCGGCCTCTTTCTGGACTTAGCCGCTTACATGATTGTCACAGAAGATAATGTCGGCCAATACTATCCCGGGTACGCATTCAACCATCCTCTGTTTACCGAAGGAATGCGTTTGGTCAGCGACTCTAAGCTCTCGCGCTTTCTCTCCTCGGTAACTAAGGATCAGATCTTTGGCTTTCTCGATGACTGGAACGAGGATAAAGACCACCAAGCTAAGGTATATATCTCCTACGACTCCACCAATAAGAACAGTCAGGCCGGTGATTTGAACATCGTTGAATACGGCAAACCGAAGGATGACAAAGGACTGCCCGTCTTTAACCTCTCCCTGGTCTTCGATCAGAACAATCGTGTTCCTCTTTTTTATGAAGAATATCCCGGTTCTGTAACTGATGTCGCTCAGCTTAAGTATGTCATCGACAAAGTGACAGCCTACGGTTATAAGAGGATGGGTTTTATTCTCGATAGGGGTTACTTCAGCCGTGACAATATCCGCTGTCTTGATGAAAAGAAATGTCCCTTCGTCATGATGGTCAAGGGCTGCAAACAGCTTGTAAGCTCAATCATCAAAGAACATAGACACAGATTTGAATCTAAGCGGGATTGCTTTATCAGCGCTTACCATGTTTACGGAACAAGTGTGAAAGCAGCGATCCCCGGCATGGAGAAGGAACATCAAAGGTATTTCCATCTTTATTACAGTTCTGGGAAAGCGGCCGGCGAGAGGGAAAAGCTTGAGAATCTTCTGGAGAAGATGAAGCAGGAGATCCGGAAAATGGAAGGAAAACAGGTCCTCTTCGGCGGAAGGTACGAACACTACTTCGACTTCCATTACGGCAAAAATAAAGAGCTTCTCTTTGCACGAGAACGCCCGGAGGTAATCGAGCAAGAATTGGATTTGTGCGGTTACTTCAGCATCATTACTTCAGAGGAGATGTCAGCTCAGGACGCCTATCTTCTCTATAAGGGACGGGACAGCACGGAGAAACTCTTTAGAGCGGATAAGTCCTACCTTGGTTCAAAGAGTTTGCGGATTTGTTCGAACGCGGCCTTAGATGCAAAGACGCTCATCGGCTTCACGGCTCTGATTATAAGAAATCGGATTTACTCGCTGCTCAAGCACCAAATGCTCAAGCTAAACATTAGACGCAACTACATGACGGTGCCGGCCGCTATTGTTGAACTTAATAAACTGGAGATGGTAAAACTCGGTCAGGGGGATTATCAGCTGCACCACGCTATTACTAAAACACAAAAAACCATCCTGTCTTCCTTTGGCATCAGCTTGGAAGACGTACAGGTGTACGCCAATCAAATTGCAAGAATCCTCAAGACGAAAGCCAAGAAAGCAGAACTTGAGGATGAAGATTACGAGGACGGAGAGATCTGCGATGATGCGTACTAAAACCCGAGTTTGGCAGATTCCGGCAAATAAAAAGCTCTCAACTCTTTGATTATCAGCGAGTTCAGAGCTTTTTAAAATTATTGTCTTGTGTACATGCTAGAGCATGTCTTTAATCAATTCCGGAATTGCCTCCTCTGTTGTAAGTCTTACTCCTAAGCAGCGCCCCATCTCTTTGAGATTAACTAAGCGTGCCGGAGGCACAAGTCCCACTGTCTTAAAGAGTATTTCGAGCTGATTTGGCTGCTTTCTGCGTTTTGCAAGTTCAGCCTTAAGTTCTTCTTGGCTCAGTCTCTCTAAGCCCTTCCTGATATTTTGCGGTCTCGAGCACTGCAGGAACATTAGTTCATCACCGCTTTTTATGGGTACGGTCGTCGCAGAATTCAATGCACGTATGATTTCCGGGATTGTCAGCGGAGTTCCTGATTTATTCAATTTCCACTGCAGCAGTTTCAGAATCCCCAACGCAATCACACAAATGAGGATGTGGCCCTTAATGTGATTTGAGTTCCTTACGTACATGGGCCGTAAGCCCAGATGAGATTTCATAATTCGGAAGCAGCTCTCGATCTGGTTAAGCTCGTGATAGGCAGCGGCCAGGCGTCCGTCCGGCACAGCGTCATTGTCCTGACAGTTGGGGGCGTTTTTATAAACGAGGGCAGCGTACCCGGCAAGACGGCGTTTAGCTTCAAACGTCTCTTCATCAATTCCTTCTATTCTCGCCTCTGTTTTTTCCGAAGTTTTTGCAATGGAAGCCCAGCCGGAGCTCTTGGGTTTAACTTTTATTCCCTGAGCTTGTTTCTTCAGCACGAGCTGCTTCCAGACTTCGAGCACTGCCAGATCCCGTTTTTGTCTCTTCTTATCAAAGGTCAGAACTAAAGTGCATTTCGTATCTTCAGCCTTGCGCTTTCCTTTCTTAGTCCAGTCTTTTACGACCTTGAAGCGGGCGACTTCCTCTCCCTGCCTGATGATAGGGACATAACCTTCAGGATCGAACATTGCTTTTGTAGTCTTCTGATCCAGATTGCTTACTTTCTGTGCCATCAGGAACCCGAGGTCGTTGCTTTGCAGCATCTTTAAGTTCGCTGCAGAATTAAGACCCCGGTCGGCTACCACGATGCTCTCTTTAACGTTGTATTTCTGTTTCAGAGATTCAATCGAAGCAGCCATAGTTTTGAATTCGGATGCGTTTCCGGCGTAGACATAAAAGTCAATCGGAATTCCTTCTTCGTTAATTACCAACGCGATGGACGTTAACGGAAGGTCAAAGCGATGCTCTTTTGAAGGACCTCTCATTCGAAGGTATTCGATTTTCTGAGCCTGAATTTTCTTAATGAAATCATCCGTTTTTTGGCCGGGCACCAGTCTTCCTTCCTTGTCAAAGCATGCAGCATCCAGCTCGCCGCTTTCATAGGCCAGCTGCACCTCTTCCTGAAGTCGGTCTTGGAAGTCCATCTGCTGTCTGCCGCATTCCATGTCAGTAAGCGCCGTTTCAAAGTAGACATTGGTCACGTCATAAAAAATCAACGTAGCCTTTGTTTTCCCAAGCTGATTATTGATTGAGCGATTGAAGAATTTCATGATCGAGTCCTTGTGCTCAAACAAATAATCGTAAGAGTTGTAGTAACTGTCTAAACCGATGCCTTGGACAGGGGCTCCTAAGAAACCATCCTGATCTCCGAATGAGTAAAAAACGGAGTGCGGATCAAGAATTTTCAAGAAGCAGAGGTAGGAGACGACAGCGTTTAAGTCGAATTTTGCTTTTGTTTGTCTGTGCTGTATGTCTTTGAACTTTCTATCCAAATGAAGATGATCGTCCCAGATCTTTTTTAAGAGGTAATGCCCGTACTGCAGCAGAGGGAGCGGAGCGCCGGCAGAAGAATTCTTGTCAAAACTAAGCAGGCTCTGAACTTGTGCGAGTCGATTGAGCGACTGAAGGCGATTCTTTTCCGCATAGTCTTCCTGATACTTCTTCTTTAAATTTTCCAAATAATTCGGATCTGACTGAGAAAGGATGTCGAGCCGTCCCAGGTTCTGCACGACTTTGTGCTTGACCTTTCCGTTTTCATCCCGATAAGACTCCATGAGCCGGACATAAGTGTATTGCCCGTTGGCTCCGCCTTTGCAAGTAGAGACATACATAGACCACCTCAAATATTGAGTTCAATTATAACATATCTACTATATATCTACAAGTAAATAAATAAGCAAAGGGCCAAAATATAGACCTCATGGGCGTTGCCGCCCAGAAGGTCAATCAGAATCTGCCAAACTTAGGTGTTGAACTTAATAAACTGGAGATAGTAAAACTCGGTCAGGGGGATTATCAGCTGCACCACGCTATTACTAAAACACAAAAAACCATCCTGTCTTCCTTTGGCATCAGCTTGGAAGACGTACAGGTGTACGCCAATCAAATTGCAAGAATCCTCAAGACGAAAGCCAAGAAAGCAGAACTTGAGGATGAAGATTACGAGGACGGAGAGATCTGCGATGATGCGTACTAAAACTTTGAAATCCAGGATTAAATTAACAGAGGCGGCCCTCGTAAAGTTAAAGGAGCGATATGAAAGGAAATCCCGAGAGCTGCTGGCTATGAAGAAGGAGCTGCAAACCGCCCAAGCCGCCGAAATCTTGTCGGCTCTCCGCAAAAGCGGCCGAAGCTATGAGGAACTTATGACCTTCCTAAAAGGCTAAGGTTAGAGTCGGGGTTACGGATTTGAGTGTACGCAACCCCGAGAAGTTCAGATATTTACTCCCGGGATTTCAAACAAGAAAAACGGTCTTGGGCTTGGATTAAGTCTTTGTCAAAAGATCGCTGAATCGCACGGCGGCAACCTCAAAGCACACCAAAACGATAGAAACACACTTATTTTTACTTTAGAGCTCCCTCTGGATAAGGGATTTAACAATGACTGTCATTCTTGAGGCCACGGAAAGAAGGGTTCTTCAAAATCCCTTAGAAAATCCTGAGGTATTGATACGAATCGTTGATGACAACCGGGCGACATGTAAGTCACTTCAGTTCTTCTTAGAGGCACTGGGTTACGAAGTCCGAATCTGGAATGATCCTGAATTGTTTTTAAAGGAATATAAAGAGAACGACGAGGACGGCTGCCTGCTTTTAGACATCAGAATGCCGAAAATCAGCGGCCTAGAGCTTCATGACATCCTGATCAAGGAAAATTTCCAACTCCCCATCATCTTCCTAACCGGGCACGGTGATGTGGAGATGGCTGTGGACTCAGTTAAAAAAGGTGCTTTCAATTATCTTTTGAAGCCTTCAAATGAAAAGAAGTTAACGGAAACCATTGAGGCAGCCGTCAAGCTAAGCATTGAAAATCACCTTATAGCTAATCAGAAAACGATTCAAAAAGAAGTTTTCGACTCTCTGACCCCAAGGGAAAAAGAAGTCGTTCGCCTAGTAGCTCAGGGAAAACTAAACAAAGTAATCGCCGCCGATTTGAATATCACAGAAAAAACAGTTCAACAGCATCGCAGTGTCGCTTGTCACAAACTTTCCGTCAGAAACGTTGCCGAACTCGTCGAATTTCTGAAAGTTCTAGAAAGTTAGGAAAACATATGAGATATAACACTTAATCGAAGAAAATTTAACTTTCTGACTTTCGGACTGCTTTGTTCTCCTCTGTTCCTGCATGCGGCAGAAACTGATAATTTTGAGGCAGACGTAATAGTCATTGGTTCCGGAGCTGCCGGTCTCGCTGCCGCATTGACTGCTTCTGATTATGGAAAAAGCGTCATTATTCTTGAGAAAATGCCCGTTATCGGAGGCAACAGCCTCCTTTCTACCGGGCTTATAAACGCGCCTGACCCGGAAAGGCAAAAACTTGTTGGAATTGACGATTCAAACGACCTCTTCTTCAAGCAAACTTATGATGCAGGCCCCAAAACCGGAAACCAAAACTTATAAGAGTAATGGTCGAAAACGTCCTTCCGACCGTCCAATGGCTGGAGAAGTACGCAATCCATTTTAAAGAAGAGGTCATTCAAATCTACGGCGGTCTTTGGCCCAGAGGACACAACCCAAAAGTGTCTCATGGCCGAGGTTACATAAATTTTTTGTCTAAGGCTTGTAAAGATCGCGGCATTCCAATCAAAACGAATACCCAGGCGATTTCCTTCCTACGAGGTTCGGGAGAAAAGAAAAATCGAATTACCGGTGTAAAAGCTGTAGTGAATAAGATCTCGGTTGAATTTAAAGCGGGTTGCGGAGTAATCATTGCCACAGGCGGCTTTACTGCCAATCAAAAACTTTGTGCTCAGTTGGATCCTCGTTTAAAGGGTATGAATTACACAGGATCTTCATCCGCCACCGGTGATATCTTCCCGGCTGTAAAAGAAATCGGCGGTCAACTAAAGGACCTTAAGGAAATTCAATGTAATTTAGGATCGGTGGGACACTTTAATCATCGATCCGGGTATCACACTGATGTTAAAAGACATATATTGGTAAACAAGAATGGTCTTCGATTTGTCGCAGAAGGTGGACTACGAGACAAATTGCGAGACGCAGTTCTTTCACAACCCGGCGGAGATGTTTACATTCTTGTCGACTGCGACGGTTTTCAGGATCTCTGTTCCCGGTTCCAGCAAAACGGGGCGACAAGCGAGGCTTTGGGTTACGGTTGGAAGGCAGATTCCATCAGAGAGCTCGCTCAGAAAATGAATATTTCTCCTGAGAATCTGGAAAGGACGGTCACCGAATATAACCAAGCAGTAAAGAGCAAAAAGGATTCTTTCGGGAGGGAGCCTTGGATGCTTGTCAAAACGATAAGCCACCCTCCCTTTTATGCTTCCAAAGCACGAATGGCTATCCACTACACGATGGGAGGCATCGTCATCGACCCGCAAGCAAGAGTTTTAGATGAAAATAACTTAGCCATCGAAGGTCTCTATGCGGCAGGTGAAGCAACAACTGGGATTCACGGAACCAACCGTGTTGGGGGTAACGGAATTCTTGATGCGTTTGTCTTCGGAAGAATCGCAGGAAAGTCGGCCGCAAATCAATATTAATTTCTTTTCTATCCGAGAATTCTCGGATATGTAAAAAAGAAACGGTTTGTTCTAAACTTGTGATGAGGTTTTTATAAACCGATTTCACGAGGAGAAAATGAATGATTGTTAGAACAGTCCTTTCTTTATCCGTTTCATTAGCGGTTGCGATGACAGCCAACGCAGCGCTAAAAGATGGTACTTATACTGAAGATACCTTGGGCCACAACTCCCCCGTGACTGTAAAAGTCACCATTCAGGGAGGAAAAATCACTGCAATTGACAGCTCTGCAAACATGGAAACTCGCGGAGTCGGTAAGTTTGCCTTAAACAAGCTCGGTCAGGAAATTATTCAAAAGCAGTCGCTCGGTGTAGATAACGTCACCGGTGCTACCGTTTCCAGCTTCGCGCTCAAGGGAGCCGTGAGAAAAGCTCTTCAACAAGCAGGCGCAACGGCAGATGAACTGAAAGCTCTTTCCAAACAGGTTGATGCTGTTCCGACTACACCTCTTAACATCAACGCCAGCGTTGCCATCATCGGCGGCGGTGGTACAGGACTTGCTGCTGCAGTATCCGCTTTGGAAAACGGTACAAAGAAAGTCGTCATTCTCGAAAAACTGGGTTATCTCGGCGGCTCTACGCAGGTTTCCGGCGGTGCTTTGAACGCTGTTGATGACAAACGTCAAAAGGCTCAAGGCATCAAAGACTCCATCCAGACTCATTACGAAAGCACCATGAAGGGCGGACATAACGTCAGCGAACCTGCCCTCGTCCACTATCTGACAGACAACGCTTATCCGACTGTTGAATGGATGGAAAAACAGGGCGTTAAGTTCAAAGACCAAATCGGCGCAGCAACAGGTTCTCTTGGCCAGCGCTCTCACTATGGCGTCGAAGGTTCCGGCTGGGCTTACACCCACATCTTCGAAAATGTTCTCAAGAAATACGGGGATCGTGTTGTCGTCCTGACAGACACACCGGCAACTCAGATTCTTGTTAAAGACGGCAAAGTCGTCGGCGTTAAGGGTCTTAGAAAAGGAAAACAACCCGTTACTGTTGACGCTCCCAGCGTTGTTTTAGCAACAGGCGGTTTCGGGGCCAATGTTGAATATCGCCAGAAAGTTAACACAGGAGTTTGGAAGAGCGTCAAACTCGATAAGAACATTGGCACGACCAATATCAACAAAGCTGCTCAAGGCGACGGTCTTCAGCTTGCTGAAAAAGTCGGTGCAGACGTCATCGGCTTGTCAGATATTCAGCTTCATCCGGCCGGAACTCCTGGTACAGGCTTGATACAAGACATCCTCACAGACGGCAGAAACAGACTGTTCGTTAATACAAACGGCGATCGTTTCGTTTCCGAAGGCGCTCCGAGAGATACCTTGTGCAATGCAATCTTCGCACAGCCCGGCAAGACATACTGGCTCGTCATGAATAAGCTCCGTTTCCCGGACGAATCCAAGACAAACAGCTTCGGTGTCCCAATGAGCGATATGCTTAAGCTCGGTCGTGTCGTGAAAGCCAACAATTTGGAAGAATTGGCCAAGGTCATGAATGTTCCCTACGAACACCTGAAAGCCAGTGTCGATGAGTACAACAAAGCCATCGAAAACAAAGGCAAACCTGACAAGTATGGCTTTATTGCTACGAACACCGACGACGCCAAGATGGTTGAGGGGCCGTGGTATGCCTGCAAGAAAGTTCCGACTGTTCACCACACAATGGGCGGCGTACACATCAATACCAAAGCTCAGGTTCTCGGTAAAGACGGCAAACCGATTCATGGCTTGTATGCAGCCGGTGAAGTTACGGGCGGTATCCATGGCGCTAACCGTTTAGGCGGAAACGCTATCGCTGACGTCTTTACTTTCGGACGTCAGGCAGGTGCATCTGCAGCCAAAAACCTTTAATTGTTGGGGTAGAAGTAAAAGAAATATCTCCGCGGAATAAGTGAATAACGCAACCCTCCATTTGCCGCTTATTCCCTTCCTCCCGCCTTCAGTGTCTGAGGGCGGGATTTTTTCATGCAGGGCGCTTATAAGTTAGGTTTCGATTATTTTTCAAAAATGGAAGATTTCTCGGTTTACAGGTTTTTAGCGGGAATTATCTAAGCTTTAGAATTGGTTAATAACTAAAGTTAAGACTGAAAATCTGACTTGCACCTTATTTTTCTGGGAATTTACCCGTACTTCACGAATTGCTTCTGCCGCAATCAGTTTTCACATTGTGCATCGTATAAAATTTTAAAATCGTATCTAAAACAAGACCCGAAGGAGTTCCAAAGAGATGCTTGAACAGCTCGTGACGCGAAGAAAACTGATCCTCTTAGCTTCAGTTTCCTCCCTGCTTTCCGGCTGCTCGATGTTCTCTTCTGACCGTTATAGCTATCAACCGGTCTCCTATGACAACTCAGAAGGATCAAAAGTCCTCAGAACCGCAATGAGTCAGTACGGAGCTAAATATAAATACGGGAAAGCTTCTCCCTCGGACGGTTTCGACTGTTCGGGTCTCATTTTCTGGGCTTACGGCAAACATGGAATTACCGTTCCCCGCCACACCGCCGCTCAATCAAAAGCAGGCAAATGGGTGGCTGCCCGCAACGCCCGGCAAGGCGATATTGTTGTTTTCAGGATCGGCCGAAGACTTCACACGGGCTTAGTCGCCGACAAAGGACGCTTCCTTCACGCACCCTCTTCCGGCGGTTACGTTCGAATGGAAAGTCTCTCGGGCGTCTATTGGAAGAACAAGATCGTCGGATACCGAAGAATCGTGTAAAGCAAACGATATTATTCATAAAAACCACATCGTTACATAGGTAATTAAAAGAATGCGCAGTGACAAAATAAAAGTTGGTCCTCAGGCCGCTCCCCACCGCTCCCTTCTCTATGCACTGGGATTAACCGATGAAGAACTCAAGAAACCTCTCATCGGTATCGTGAGTTCCCAGAACGACATCGTTCCAGGACATATGAACCTGGACAAGATCGTTGACGCCGTTAAACAAGGCGTTGCCCTTGCCGGCGGTGTTCCTATCGTCTTCCCCGCTATTGCCGTTTGCGACGGTATCGCCATGGGACACGAAGGCATGAAATATTCTCTCGTCAGCCGTGAACTGATCGCTGACAGTACCGAAGCGATGGCTATTGCACATGCTTTTGACGCTTTGGTCATGGTTCCGAACTGCGACAAGAACGTTCCGGGCCTTTTGATGGCTGCTGCTCGTTTGAATATTCCGACTATTCTTGTTTCCGGCGGCGCAATGAGCGCCGGCATCATCGGTAAGAAGAAACTCTCTCTTGTCTCCGCCTTCGAAGGGGTCGGCGCATACAAGGCAGGAAAGATTGATGCCAAGAAACTGACGGAAATCGAACAGAAATGCTGCCCGTCCTGCGGTTCCTGCTCCGGCATGTTTACCGCAAACTCTATGAACTGTCTGACTGAAGTTTTGGGCATGGGACTTCCGGGCAATGGCACGATTCCCGCTGTTCAAAGTGCTCGTATCCGTCTTGCAAAACAGGCCGGCATGAAGGTGATGGAACTTCTTGAAAAGAATATCCGTCCTCGCGACATCATGACTTACGATGCTTTCCTCAACGCCATGACCGTCGATATGGCTTTAGGCTGCTCGACGAACTCCATGCTGCATCTGCCGGCTATTGCTCATGAATGCGGCTACAAGCTCGACATGCACTTGGCAAATGAAATCTCGGAAAAAACACCGAATCTTTGCCATCTCTCTCCGGCCGGCCCCCACTTTATTGAAGAACTCAACGAAGCGGGCGGTATTCCTGCCGTAATGAAAGAGCTTGATAAGAAAGGACTCCTCAAGACAGACCTCATGACCGTTACAGGCAAGACGGTTGCTGAAAACATTGCCGATGCGGAAAACAAAGACGAAGAAATCATTCGTCCGGTCGACAAACCTTACAGTGAAACCGGCGGTATTGCCGCCCTCTTCGGCAACCTCGCCCCTGAAGGTTCCGTCGTGAAGCGTTCCGCTGTTGCTCCTGAAATGCTTGTCCATAAAGGACCGGCTCGTGTCTTCGATTCTGAAGAAGAAGCCATTGCGGCTATTTGGGGCGGCAAGATCAAAGACGGCGATGTTGTGGTTATTCGCTACGAAGGTCCGAAGGGCGGTCCCGGCATGCGCGAAATGCTTTCCCCGACTTCCGCCATTATGGGTGCCGGTTTAGGTTCTACCGTTGCTTTGATTACCGACGGCCGCTTCTCCGGAGCCAGCCGCGGTGCAGCCATCGGTCACGTTTCTCCTGAAGCAGCACTGGGCGGTCCCATCGGCCTGATTGAAGAAGGCGACATCATTTCCATCAACATCCCTGAACACAAGCTTGACCTTGAAGTCTCGAATGAAGTTTTGGAAGAACGCCGTAAGAACTGGAAGCCTCGTCAGCCGAAGATCACAACCGGCTACTTAGCGAGATACGCCAAGCTTGTTTCTTCCGGCACTTCCGGAGCTGTTTTAAGCTAATCAAGTGATTCGGACCGGCGCTTTAAGCGCCGGTTCTTCTTTTTGCGGCCGCTGGAAAAGCATGTTAGTTCTTTCGGCCTTTGATTTTCCTGTAGTAAATCTTTAATAACCAAAACTCAGGAAATTCGTTAAAATTCCCTGAGCCTCAAGCATTCTTCAATTTTTACTTTTTCAAACTCGTGTAGTAATAGCTTCCGAGAAATGATTTCCGCTGTCCTTGTCTACTGTCTTTTAGCCGTTGGCGTCTGACGCTATTCCAAGGTTGAGACGGAAATTCAAGACAACCCATTCACTGATTATTACTTGCGAGTTAGGCTTTTAAGAACACTTCTGCTGTTTTTTCGTGGCAGTAGCCTGCAGCTAAACACAGCTGAAGAAGCACTCTTGCCTTCTGAGGATTCAAAGTTCCGGCGTTGATCATGCCGGCTTCTGTCCATTCAGGTGAAGAATCAACCACCTCACCGCTTCCGCAGCGGGACGCACGAACTACCGGAATTCCTTCTTCCAAGGCCTTCTCAAGTTCAGGCAAATCTTTGCAATGGATGGAACCGTTGCCCATACCGGCATAAATAATACCTTTAGCGCCCGATTGAATGGCCGCCTTGATCAAACGACCGTCGCCGTTTGAATGAGCGTAAATGATGTCGACAATCGGAAGATGTTTGTGATCAGATAGAAGCTCAGAGGTAAATGGAGTTTTGAGCGTATGCGGACGGGTGCTTTCTTTAAAGAAGGAAACTCTTCCGCCGGTGATAAAACCAAGTGCTCCTAAACGCGGAGATGCAAATGTATCGCAGTTGGTTGTATTGGTCTTTATAACATCTCTGGCACCGTGAATTTCATCATTCAAGACAACCAAAACACCTTTGCCTTTAGCCTCCGGAGTAGTCGCCACTTTCGCCGCGTTCAGAAGATTCATAGGGCCGTCGGCAGAAATCGAGGTTGCCGGTCTCATGGAACCAACGAGAACAACAGGCTTCTCGCTCTTCAAAACTTGATTGAGCATGAAAGCCGTTTCTTCCAAAGTGTCTGTACCGTGCGTAATAACAACACCGACAACTTCGGGGTCTTTCAGCTGACTCTCTGTTTCTTTAACCAAGCACGCCCAAATTTCATCCGTCATATCTTCAGAGCCGATATTGGACACTTGGACAGAGGTAAGGTTGGCGATGTCTTCTAACCCGGGAACAGAGGCTAAAAGATCTTCAACAGTAGCTGAGCCCGGAACATAACCGGTCGTTGCAGAGGCAGATCCGGCTTTTCCGGCAATCGTACCGCCGGTGCCGAGGATGGCGATGGTGGGGAGGTCTTCTTTCATTTTTCTTTCAGGTAAAAAAGACGCTGCCGAAGCAGCGTCACTATTCAACGAAATGAATTATTTCTGATTTTCAGGTTTCAAAACTGCCAGGCCGTTCATATACGGACGGAGAACTTCAGGAACCGTGACGGAACCGTCAGCGTTCTGGTAGTTTTCCAAAACGGCAACGAGCGTTCTGCCCACGGCCAAGCCTGAGCCGTTCAGTGTATGAACGTATTCAGTCTTGCCCTGGGCATTCTTGAAGCGAGTCTGCATACGGCGAGCCTGGAAGGCTTCGCAGTTAGAAACAGAGCTGATTTCGCGATAGGTGTTCTGAGCCGGAATCCAAACTTCCAAGTCATAAGTCTTTGCAGAACCGAAGCCCATGTCGCCGGTGCAAAGCGTAATAACACGATACGGAAGTCCGAGTTTCTGCAGGATGCCTTCAGCGCAGACAACCATTTCTTCAAGGTGCTTGTAACTTTCTTCCGGTTTGACGATACGAACCATTTCGACTTTTTCGAACTGGTGTTGACGGATCATTCCGCGTGTGTCTTTACCGTAAGAGCCGGCTTCTGAACGGAAGCAAGGAGTCTGAGCAGTAATCTTGATCGGCAGATCGCTTTCTTTAAGCATCTGGCCGCGAACGGAGTTCGTCAGAGTTACTTCGGAAGTCGGAATGAGATAAAAGATTTCGCCCTCGCCTTCCTGACCGCCCTTCTTAGCAGCAAACAGGTCTTCTTCAAACTTCGGAAGCTGGCCGGTACCGATCAGCGTCTCCTGATTGGCAATGTACGGTGTGTAGCACTCTGTATAGCCGTTTTCCTGAGTATGAGTGTCGAGCATGAACTGGGCTAAAGCTCTGTGGAGACGAGCAACCTGGCCCTTCATGAAGCAGAAGCGTGTACCGGCAAGCTTAGCGCCGACGTCAAAGTCAAGGCCCAAGGGACCGCCGACATCAACGTGATCCTTGATTTCAAAATCGAATTCGCGCGGTGTCCCCCAGCGGCGAACTTCAACGTTTTCGGTTTCATCTTTACCGACAGGAACGGAAGGATCAGGAAGATTCGGAATCGTTAACAGAAGATCATTCAGAGCTTTTTTAACAGCAGCATTTTTGCCTTCCAAAGCGGCCAAACCTTCAGCAATAGCTGCGCCTTCCTTCAGAAGTTCCGTAGCGTCTTGACCGGCCTTTTTAGCAGCTCCGATTTTCTTAGCAACTTGGTTGCGGCGAGCCTGAAGTTCTTCCGTTTCAGTCTGAATCGCTTTACGTTCGCCTTCTAAAGCTTCGTATTTTTCGGTAGGAAATTGAAATTTACGAGTTGCCAAGCGAGCGACAACTTCGGGCAAATTCTTGCGAAGAAGATTTGAATCAAGCATGTAATTTCTCTTCTAGATTGATTGAATTGTTTGATTGTACGCTATCAGGACACTTCCTCACATGAACTATGCGTAACGGCTTAGAAGTTATTCTAAGAACCTTTTTTCTCCGTTTGAAAATGCTGGCTTGAACCGTTAACCAGGAGCCTAATTTGGATATTTCTTCAATCGGCTTCCAAAATGGGCAAAAAATAAATTCCTATTTTTCGTTTTTTTTATTTTTCGATCCTAAAATATCCTCATGTTCAGAGAGAGCTTCTTCGCACTTGAAGCTCGAGAACATAGTTAATCACCCAAAAGGTATTATCAAATGAACACACGGACAGCAATATTTAAGTTAGAAGCACTGCTAAGTGTTTCTTGTTGTCCTTGTTGCCAGCGAATGTGTTGATTTAATTAAGCACACGCTTATCGTTTTTTTTCATACCAATCACTCAATTCCCTATGGTTCTGTTTGAGCCACATCAGGGGGGGTTATGTAATCCAAAAGGTGTCTTTATGCTTCGTAGAAATATTTTATTAACTTCTCTTGCAGTATTAATACCAAACTTTGTTTTGGCCTCTGAACAGACCAAAACACTTAAGATCGGTGTGACTGCAGGCCTCCACGCACAAATTCTTGAACAAGTTCTTCCGATAGCTAAGAAAAACGGTCTCAATATCAAAATAGTTGAGTTCCAAGATTATGTACAGCCAAATGCCGCTCTGGCTGCAGGTGATCTGGATGTAAATATTTTTCAGACCAAGCCTTTTTTAGACGCGGCGAACCGAGATAGAGGCTATGACCTCGTACCAGTCGGCGAAACTATAACTTTCCCGATGGCTTTTTATTCTAAAAAATATTCTAACTTAAGCGACCTTCCTAATAAATCAACACTGGGAATCCCAAATGATCCTTCCCAAGGCGGTCGCGCTTTAATCCTTCTTGCTTCTCAGGGACTTATTAAACTTAAAGACAGCAAAAACCTTCTTTCGAGTCCCCTCGATATTGTCAGCAATCCTCATCATTACAACATAATTGAGCTTGAAGCAGCTCAGCTTCCCCATTCCCTTTCTGACTTGGACGCTGCTGCCATCAATGGCAATTACGCTTCAGCCGCAGGCCTGAATCCAAGCAAAGACGGAATTCTTATCGAAGATCCGAACGGCCCCTATGTTAATCACATCGTGGTTCGAGCACAGGATAAAAATCAACCTTGGGTAAAACCGTTGATTCAGTCTTATCAACAACCCCAAATTCACGACTTTATATTGAAAACTTTCAAAGGCGCCGTTATTCCGGCTTTTTAATAAATCATTTTTTATCATCCACTTGTTTATAAAGGAATCAAAAATGGCTATTCGTCAATCCATTAAAGAACTTATCGGCAACACACCGCTTGTCCAACTGAACCGTTACGCCGCCAAACGCGGTCTGGGTGCAAACATCCTTGCCAAAATTGAATATTTCAATCCTGCCGGATCCGTAAAAGACCGCGTCGGTTTTGCCATGCTTGATGCTGCTGAAAAAGCCGGCAAACTCAACAGCAAAACCGTCATCATTGAACCGACCAGCGGAAACACCGGTATCGGTTTGGCCGCTGCGGCCGCCGCAAGAGGACTTCGCATCATTCTGACGATGCCAGAAACCATGAGTGTCGAACGCCGCAACCTTCTTAAAGCTTACGGGGCCGAGCTGGTCTTAACAGACGGCAAGAAAGGCATGAAAGGCGCTATTACCAAAGCTGAAGAGCTGGCTAAAGAAAACCCCAACAGCTTTATTCCCGGACAGTTTGTAAACCCGGTCAACCCGGAAACGCATTTCAAGACAACAGGTCCAGAAATTTGGAAGGATACGGAAGGAAAAGTTGATATTTTCGTGGCTGGGGTGGGCACAGGCGGTACCATTACCGGAGTTGGCAAGTATCTCAAATCTCAAAATCCAAACATTAAGATTTATGCGGTCGAACCGGATACTTCCGCGGTCCTGAGCGGAGAACCCTCCGGTCCTCATAAGCTGCAAGGCATCGGCGCAGGCTTCATTCCCGACACGCTTGATACAAAAGTTATCGATGAGATTATTAAGATCGGCGCTCAAGAAGCTTATGAAGCCGGCAAGGCACTTCCCAAAGAAGAAGGTTTCTTGGTCGGCATTTCTGCCGGCGCCGCTTTAGCCGCCGCAACACAGCTTGCCAAACTGCCTGAAAATAAAGGCAAGAATATAGTTGTTCTGCTTCCGGACAGCGGAGATCGTTACCTCTCAAGCGAAATGTTCGCTTAATTAAGACTTGAGCCTCGCTTTGCGAGGCTCACTTATTTTTATTCGGTGTGAATGTTCGGGTCAGGTTCGCTGGCCTGTTTCGTTCCGACACTTCTGCCTTTTGGCATATCACCGCTTCTTCTGACCTCCTCGTTCAACGCATGAAGCTGAGCGAGTTTCTCGCCGATCTTGATTTCCAGGCCTCTGGGCGAAGGTTTGTAAACCCGAATCTCGTCCATATCATCCGGAAAGTATTTAACGCCGGCGGCAAAGGATCCGGGTTCATCCGGCGGATAACGATAACCGGCGCCGTTTCCGACTTTTTGCATGAGCTTTGTCGGAGCGTTGCGAATGTGCATCGGAACGGGACGAGTTCCGTCCTGCTTCACAAACGCCCTCATCTTATTAAATGCCTTGTAAACCGAGACTGACTTCGGAGCACAGGCCAAATACACAACCGCATTGGCTAGGGCTAACTCACCTTCCGGGGAGCCGAGTCTTTCGTAAATATCAACGGCATTGGTCGTGATCTCCATTCCGCGAGGATCAGCCAAGCCGATATCTTCGATCGACATCCGCATTAAGCGCCGTGCAATGTACAAGGGATCCACGCCGCCGTCGAGCATTCTGCACATCCAATACAGAGCCGCATCGGGATCTGATCCTCGAACGGATTTATGCAGAGCGGAAATTTGGTCATAAAAGTTATCACCGCCCTTATCAAATCGGCGAATCGTTGCAGGTAATGCTGCTCGAACGAACTTCTCATCAATGACTTTAATGCCTCGATCTTTTGCCATCGTGGCGGAAACTTCCAGAGCGTTCAGGAAGCGTCTGGCATCGCCGTCAGCAAGTCCGATGAGGATTTTCTCAGCCTCTTCATTGACTTTAAGGCCCAGATATTCGCGCTCAAGCGCACGATGGAGCAGCTCTTCTAAGTCTTCTTCTTTGAGAGACTCAAGCACATAAACCGTCGAACGGGACAAGAGCGCTGAAATCACTTCGAAGCTTGGATTTTCTGTAGTTGCTCCGATGAAAGTAAAGAGTCCGCTCTCTACATGAGGCAGGAAAGCATCCTGCTGGCTCTTTGAAAAGCGATGTACTTCGTCCACAAAAACTACCGTTGAACGGCCGGTTTTTTCTCTATTCGCTGTAGCCTTTTCCACCGCATCCCGAATATCTTTCACGCCGCCGAGAACGGCAGAAATCGAAATGAACGGAAGACCGAAAGCATCAGCCATCAAACGGGCAAGCGTGGTTTTGCCGACACCGGGAGGCCCCCACAAAATCATGGAGTGCGGATGTGCGTTTTCAAATGCACTTCTCAAGGGTTTTCCGGGGCCAAGCAGATGCTTTTGACCCACAACTTCGTCAATCGTTTTAGGACGAAGACGTTCCGCCAAAGGTGAAGCCTGATCTTTAGGCGCAGCCTTACGGGTCGCTTTAGCGGCTTCCGCCGCAGCGTTTTTAATTGTGTCAGGCGAGTCCGGATTTCCGAAGAGATCTGTTTCCATGAAAAAGCACTCAAAAATTCTTTGCGATATTTTCGGATATTTTCTAAAAATCTGCTGAACGGCTAAAGACTTATTAATGAATTGACTGTACGCTATTTGTCTTCCGACAACACTTTCTTGAGATATCTTCCGGTGATGCTTTCGGGACATGCCGCCACTGCCTCGGGCGCTCCTTCAACCACTACTCTTCCGCCCTCCGTTCCGTCCCAAGGGCCCATATCAATGATGTAGTCGCAGTTGGTGATGAGCTCTAAGTCGTGCTCAATCACAATCACCGTTGCACCCAACTGAATCAGATGATCAAAGATCAATATCAGTTTCTTAACGTCCTGAGGATGCAGACCGATCGTCGGTTCGTCGAAAACAAATACGGAACCCTGCTGAGGCGTCTCCATCTCGTAAGCGAGTTTTAGCCTTTGAGCTTCACCGCCGGATAATGCAGGCGTGGCTTCTCCGAGAGTAAGGTAACTCACGCCCAAATCCTGAAGAATCTTGAGCTGCTTAGCGATTTTTGTTTCTTCATGCAGGAGATCAGCGGCCTCTTCCACCGTCAGTTTTAGTACACCCGGAAGGGAGACCGACACGGAATCCTTTTCCTTGCTCTTCCACAAAATGTCATAGGCTTCTTTGCCGTAGCGGGAACCTCCGCAGCTCGGACAGATGGTATCGACATCCGGAAGAAACTGAACGTCCATGGAGATAATGCCGGTTCCGTCGCAAACGGGACATCGCAATTTGCCCGTGTTGTAAGAAAAATCTCCGGCTTTTAATCCTTTCGCCTTTGCATCCGGTGTTCTGGCAAACAATTTCCTTAAGTCGTCGAATACGCCGTCATATGTCGCAACCGTAGATCGAACATTTGCTCCGATCGGCTTAGAGTCGATGACTTTGACGGATTGAATACCCTTAGCCTCTAGCGAATAAACATGCTCAGGAAGTTTTGAGCCTCGAATAACTGCCTGAAGCGCAGGTACCAGACATTCAATAACAAGGGAAGTTTTACCGGAACCTGAGACACCGGTGACAGCAATCATTCGACCTTTAGGGATAGAAACATCCAAGGCTTTGACGGTATAGAACGACTTTGTCTTAATCTTGACCGAACCATTCTCGAACATATTTTCTTCTGTGGCTCGAGTGCGCACTTTCAAAGATTCTTTACCTGACAGATAAGGACCGATTAGAGAATGAGGATTCTTTTCAGCCTCCAAAGGAGTTCCCTGCGTGACGATTCGTCCGCCTTCTTTACCGGCGCCGAGACCGATTTCAATCAATTGATCCGCGTCCATCAAAATTCTCGGATCGTGGTCAACCAAAACGACCGAGTTTTTGCGATCAACCAACTCCCGAACAATCTTCATCAGGCCATCCACATTGTATGGATGAAGTCCGATTGAAGGTTCGTCGAGAACATAAAGAACACCTGTCGTGTCGCTTCTTACCGCACGAGAAATTTGAACGCGCTGAAGCTCTCCGTTTGACAGCGTGCCGCCGGCTCGATCCAAAGACAAATAGGAAAGGCCGAGGTTCGTCAGCCGTTCAGCTGTCCTCAAGAACTCGTTGACGATACTCTGGGCCATATCCTTCATTTCAGAGGGCATTTGTTCGGGTATCTTCTTCACCCAGACAACCAGTTCTGAGAGCGTCATCGCGCAGACTTCTGCGATGTTTTTGCCCATGAGTTTGGTCGACAGTGCTCGTTCATTGAAGCGTGTTCCAAGACAGGCAGGGCACGGTCCTTTGGTCAGGAACTTCTCAATGCGTTTCATGCCCTTTTCGTCTTTGACTTTCGAGAGCGCATTCCCCACCGTACGGACGGCATTGAAATACGTAAAGTCCAGCGGGACGGCCTGACCGCTGCCTTTGTTGGTATAGACGATGTGCTTTTTAACAGCGGGCCCGTCATAGACGATTTTCTTTTCTTCCGGGGTCAGATCTTTAAAAGGAATATTTGTGCGCACACCCATGGCCTTGCAGACCTCCGTCATCAGTGACCACATGAGTGTGCCCCAAGGTTTAACCGCACCTTCATCAATACTCAGCGATTCATCCGGCACCAGACTCGCCCGATTGACCGTAACTGCAATTCCTGTGCCTCCGCACGTCGGACAAGCACCGGAACTATTGAAAGAAAAGTCTTCGGCACTCGGCGCATCAAATTCAACGCCGCAGACGGGACATTTGAGTTTCTGGCCGAGGGCGACTGCCGGTGTCGGAGGAAGATAGTGCCCGTTCGGACAGCGATGCGAGCCGAGTCGGGAGAACATCAGTCGGACGGAATTGAAAAGCTCAGTCAGCGTACCGAACGTGCTTCGAATATCCGGTGTGGAGGGTCTTTGATGTAGGGCAAGAGCGGCCGGAATGTTCTCTACGGAATCAACTTTTGCGTCCTGAGTTTGCGTCAGGCGCCGGCGTGTGTAGGCAGACAACGCTTCCAAGTAGCGGCGCGATCCTTCGGCGTAAAGCACGCCTAATGCCAACGAGGACTTTCCGGAACCGGACAGACCTGAGATCGCTACCAGCTCATTGAGCGGTATATCCACATCTATGTTCTTAAGATTGTGAACTTTTGCGCCTCTTACCAGGATGTCGTCCTTCATTTCCTTTCCACCTTCATTCAATAATCGAGTAGGGGGACGGGTTTCCCCGTCCCTCTCTCACAGCACCCATCGTGCGGTTCCGCAATGGGCGCATCATTAGCGAATCTCCATAAAGCGGAGAGAGTACAGGCCTAATCTTACAAAACGGTCGTTCTTGATGGCTTGGTTCATATGCGATTGCCCTGAATTCCACCAAGCACCTCTTCCGTTGACTGAACTCTTCCAGGCCCTTTCGGGATCGATTCCAAGTTTTGTAAGGTTTCGCTCCCTTGTTTTCGGTTTCTTCCACGCTATCCAGATAAGTTTCCTGAGATGATGTCGGATTCTTTGATCCATTTCCTTCCAGTATTCCTTTCTGTCGTCCAGACGATAGTAGTTCCTCCATCCCCTGAGGATTGGAGTAATAGTTTTAATCGTCCATCCGAGTGAAGTTCCCCGCGCAGTGTTAAATATCTTATGCAGTTTTGTCCACAATCTCTTTACTGACTTTTGCGCCACGATAATACGTGTACAGTCTGCTTTGGAGAACGTGTATCCGAGGAAGACAGAGTCTTTCGGACGAAAGGTGCCACTCTTGTCGCGGTTTACTCGCAACTTGAGTGTCTCCTCTACATATTTAGTGATATTTGTCAGAACTCGCTGAGCCGCTTTCTCTGATTTCACATAGATGTTGCAATCGTCCGCGTATCGGACATGGTTGAGTCCTCTTGCTTCCAGTTCGCGATCTAAATCCGTCAGCACAATGTTCGACAA
Source organism: Parasutterella sp. (assembly GCF_057870745.1). NCBI lineage: Bacteria > Pseudomonadati > Pseudomonadota > Betaproteobacteria > Burkholderiales > Sutterellaceae > Parasutterella > Parasutterella sp. The sequence continues at coordinate 23,514 of NZ_DBMALT010000002.1, forward strand.
TAGCGGACTGAGAGGTGAACCCTGAGGCACGCCCTCTAGTCTAGGGCTTACCAGCCCATCTTCCATGATGCCTGCGTTCAAGTATCGTCGAATTAGTTTCAAGATTGCCTTGTCATCTATAACTCGGCTGACTCTGTCCATCAAAATATCGTGATTGACCCGGTCGAAGAATTTAGATAAATCCATTTCAACGACCCATCTATTTCCGTCTTTGATGTAGCCTTGAGCCCTTTGCACTGCCTGCTGGCAGTTCCGTCCCTCTCTGAACCCATAACTTTTGTCCGAGAATTGAACCTCGAACGCGTCTCCAATGGTCATCACTATGGCCTGTTGGATTGTTCGGTCCAAGAGCGTTGGAATTCCTAACATTCGCGTGCCACCGTTTGGCTTGGGTATGTCCACGCGCCGAACAGGTGCGGGAATGTAGGTACCGTTTTTAAGTTTTTGTCTGATCTTCTCCCCGTGAACTCGCAGAAGGTTAGGAAGTTGTTCATAGGTTATCCCGTCTATACCGGGTGCGCCTTTGTTCTTAATAACCTTCTGCGCCGCATCGTCGAGATAGAAACATACTAAGTCGATGAGCGGACAGCCTCTAGGTTCAGCTTTCGTCCAATGTGACTTCGCCATGACTAGCTGCTCCTTCTTTTACCGTAGACGACACTGCGCTGTTCTGCCCGCTTTGCGTCGTGACAGCCGCCCTCTAGGACGTTGCTCTGAGGTCCGCTTGAATTTGTCATGAGAGTTGTCACCTCTACTTGCGTTGTTAATGTTTGGCCCTTCAGGTTGCCCCTACTATGGCCGCTGCTGACTTCCGATTTGACATCCGAACCCCTCTCGGAGCCCGTAGCTATAAGCATCAAATCGGATCTCCCCAGGTAAGACGAGCTTCTTTCCTGCCTGTCCATCGGATCTACGTCTCAGACTCCTGTATGAGTATTGGACATTGGGTAATTTGGCCCCCACGTCCGTCTGAGCCGCCTCACATCCGCTTCCTGTTCGTTGAACATGCATTTTGCTATCGGCTTCCTCCAGACCTAGTGTTGCCACTACGCCCTTGCCGAGTTGCTAACTCTTCCCCTCATCGGGCGAGTTCGGGAATTTCACCCTACAGAAGCGCGCCATGCTGGGCGCACCAAAGAAAAATCGGCCAAAGATTTTGTCTATGACCGATTTTCATAAAGCTCAATTACTTAACGTTATCGCTAAGCCACTTTTCCACTACCTTGGCAACTTCTGCGCTGTTCTTATCGGAGAACGGAAAGTGCGTATTGCCCTTGATACCGATGTCAGGCAAATGGAGCACTTTGGCATGACCGCCTTCGGCATTCACAGCGTTGACGAATTCCTGAGCCATCGTCGAAGCAGCTCTCCAGTAATCCTGGTAGGGATTCTTAACTTCGGTCTTAGGAATATTGTCCCCGTAAACGATGAGGATCGGGAACCTTGTCAGCTTTTTGAACTCACTAAGGGGAACGCCGACAGCCTTAGTCGGTCCGAAGAAACTGTTGTTCGGAATCGGAGCAGGCACTTTGCCTTCAGGGAAAATAAAGCCGGAACCCGGTTCAAAGGCAATGATACCCTTCAGATTCTTCCCTGCTTCCGTTCCGATCAGCCATCCGGGTCCGCAGCCCTGGGAATGCGTGACAAGAACTGTGCCTTCCGTCTTCTGCAAAGCATCTGTCACAGCATCGGCGATGACTTTGTCATTGTACGGTGCTGTATTTGGCGTCATCTGGCGCCAGAAGGAGTTGAGATCCTTTTGGCTTGCAAAGGCAGAGTTGTCATAGAACTTCGGCCATAAACCCATACGGAACTGACCGAACCAGAACTGTTCATCCGGGCTTGCTTTAATCGTTCCGTCGACCGTTGCCCTGCCAGCATCGCCGCGGCGAGGCTGATCGATCAAATAAACTGGGTAGCCTTTACGCAGGAACACGCTCTGGAAGCCTTCTCTCCCATCCGGTGTTGTCTGCCAAGTACGCATGGACTGACCGGCGCCGTGCAGGAACATCAAAGAAACATTCTTGGCATGGGCAGGGATCTGGTAAATCACATTAGCGTGATCACCGTGCAGCGTCATGGCATCGGGTTCCGGATGATACGGATCGAAAGTCTTCTTGGCTTCGATAACTGTGCCGCCGGCCGAGAATGCGCCCTGCTTTTCAATCGTGATTGGCTGGGCAAAAGAAGCAAGCGCAAAGGAACCTAACAGAACTGCGAGTAAAGTTTTCTTCATGGTTTGCCTCGGAATTAATGGAGTTGCGTGAGCCATTCCACCATCTTGGGATCGTTGTGATCGAAGAAAGCGGTCTTCTTCTGGTCCAAAGCGTTAATCGCGGCCATATCGTCGGCAGTCAATTCGAAGTCAAAGACGTCGATATTCTGGCGAATACGATCGGGGTTGACGCTCTTCGGAATGCAGATGATGCCTCTTTGGAGCTGCCAGCGAAGAACAACCTGGGCGATAGACTTGCCGTATTTTTCGCTGATCTTGAGAAGCTCCGGATTATGGAAAAGATCGTTCTTGCCTTCGGCAAACGGAGCCCAGCTTTCCATCGCGATGCCCTTGGAGTTCAGGTATTCCTCGTCGGAATGACGCTGATTAAAGATGTTGCATTCGATCTGATCGACGGCCGGCTTGACTTCATTGAAAGCCACTAAGTCGGCGATTCTGCCCATATCGAAGTTAGAAACGCCGATCGCACGAACGCGGCCTTCTTTCAGAAATTCTTCCATCGCCCTCCAGGCACCGTAATAATCGTGGTACGGCTGATGGATGAGGTAAAGATCAAGGTAGTCGAGACCGAGTTTTTGTAAGGAAGCGGCAAAGGCTTTCTTAGCACCTTCATAATAAACATCGGTAATCCAAAGCTTTGTGGTAATGAACAGCTCATTTCTCGGAATGCCGCTGTCTTTGATGGCTTGGCCGACAGCCTCTTCATTACCGTAAGCCTGAGCTGTATCGATGGAGCGATAGCCGTTCTCTAAAGCACAAAGAACTGCTTTGCGGCATTCTTCCGGATCGGTGACTTGGAACACACCGAAACCGAGCATCGGCATTTTGACGCCGTTATTAAGAGTCTTACAAAGCATACTCAACCTCCTTAATTGTTCTTGACACCGAAAATATCCGACTTAGGCAGCTTATCGAGGGCTTCATCAATCGCCTTGATTTCTTCTGCAGAGAGTTTGACAACTGCGCCGCCGGCGTTTTCTACGATTCTTTCGAGTTTACGACTGCTGGGGATGGCTGTGAGCCATGAGTGTTTGCCGAGCATCCAAGCCAGGGACAGCTGAGACATTGTTGCGCTGTGTTCTTCAGCGGTTTTCTGCAAGAATGCTATCAGCTCTTCGTTTTTCTTCATCGCTTCGGGCGTGAATTGCGGCATGCGGGAGCGGTAATCGACCACGGCTTCGAACTGTTTATTTGTCGCTTTTTCATAGGCTCCGGAAAGCAGACCGTTGGCAAGCGGAGAGTAAGCCATGAAACCGATACCTAATTTCTCCAGCGTCGGGAAGAGCTTTTCAATGCCGCGAGCCATCATAGAATAACGGTCCTGAACTGCGCTAATCGGCGTGACCTTGTGTGCGCGGCGAATGTATTCTTCCGGCGCCACGGAGACGCCCCAATGACGAATCTTTCCTTCTTTAATCAGTTCGCCCATAACTTCGGCAACCACTTCCGGTTCAACCTTCGGGTCGATACGATGCTGGAAATAAAGATCGATGGTTTCGGTTTGGAGACGCTTCAGAGAGCCTTCTACGGACTGACGAATCTTTTCAGGGCGAGCGTCAGGAATGATGTCGCCGTGGGTGTATTCGGAAAACGAAATACCGAACTTCGTAGAAATGACTACTTCGTCACGGAAAGGCTTTAAGGCTTCTCCGACAATTTCTTCATTAATATAGGGGCCGTAAACTTCTGCGGTATCAAAATAGGTGTAGCCGCAGTCAAGCACCTGTCTCAAAATCTTTACGGCATCCTTTCTATCGGTAGCTTCGCCGTATCCATGAGAAAGGCTCATGGCACCGTAACCGAGGTCCGAGACCTCCAAACCTTCAGATAACTTTCTTGTCTTCATTTCCTTTTGTCCTTATTTTGAATTTTTAAGCCAAAAGTCGAGCGCTTCCTGTGCCCAGCCCTCGGCAGTTGTTCCTGTTCCTAGGCCGAATCCGTGCGGCATCCCGCGAATCAGTCTGAATTCGGCCGGTGTTCCCTGAGCTTTAAGGCGTTTGATTCTTTGTTCCATGGTCCAGGGGCTTGCGATGCCGTCCTGATCTCCGACAACCGCATAAGTCCCCGGTTCAGAGCCGCTGATATCGCTGTGACCTGTGTATTCCATGATGACGGCGCTCGGGCGCTGCTTTGTTTTACCGCCGAACTCAGTAGCTCCGTAGCTTCCGAGATAGGCAGCCATTCTTGCGCCGGCAGATCCGCCCCACAAAGAATAATTTTTAGTAGAAACTTGGAGTTCCTTTGCGTGGTCAAAGATGAAATCGATGCCCTGCGCCAAATCGTCGCACGCGGCTTGCGCACTGCCGTCACGATAGACAATCACAAAAGCATTGATGCCCTTTCCGGCAAGGAACTTCGCGATCGGAAAACCTTCGTGAATCGCGCCGACGTATTGAAATCCGCCGCCCGGGCAAATAATCGCGAAAGGCGCATCCGGATTTCCGCGGAAAAAGAAGAGTCCCGCAACCGGTCTGCCGTTTGAAGCTGTTTTTAAGGGGTAGAAGATCTTCTTTCCCTTTAGGACTTCATCTTTCATGTAATTCAGCACTTCAGCAGATTCTTTCGACATCACATAACTGTGATAAGGAAGAAGTCTGCTTGCCTCTCTCAGCCTTAGGCCTTCGGTGCGGCCTCTTGGAAAGAGCAAATTTGAATAGCCGGAAAAAGCCGGATCATCTTTGATTGTGTCCAGCAAAGTGTTTTCATCGAATTTCGTTTTATGTTCCTCCGATGCTTCAGGAGAAAGTTTTCTTTCTTCTGCATTAACGGTTTTTGCGACGAACAAGGCCGCAAAAATGCTGCTTAAAAAATTACGTCTTTGCATCTGTGCACCATTTGTCGCTGAGTATTTTGAGCCAATCGAACCCAAGAGAAAACCTCTCGAACCCCTCTGCTGAGAACCCTCCGGGAATCGGTCCAAAAACGGCAAGAAAATCAGATAAAAGGTTTTGCGATAAATATTTCTTGCTGCCTTTCATCATTTTTCGAGGTTGTCCCAAAGGTAATTTCGGCGTTTCGCTACAATCACCCCGAACTTCTGATTAAAAAACTTCAAGTTTTAGGCAAAGGTTTTTATCCTCAAATTAGGAATCTTAAGAGCTCTAATAACCCCCTCATAATTAATGAACGGTCTTAGCATCTTTACAGCTCTCTTATTCGAGGTCGCAAAAACTTTTCTCAGAGTTTTTGCTTCTCAAAGAGACAGGTCCGTTTTTACTCTTGCCTCATTTTGAAGGAAATAACTGAGTTTCTTTTGTCAAAGATTGGAATGTATTTGCTCGATTTTTTGAGGTTTTTTCGAGTCAGCGGAGAAGAAGTAACTGTCGGGCTTCTCGGATGTGACTGACCAAGGATCGAGAGGTCGGACAGCCGGCTGTTTTAAGCCGGCTTTGCAAATATCGAAAGGTCGATTTCCTAGACTACATCGTAGCCGGCAGCCTTCAATGCCTGCTGAGCCTTCTGAAGATTTTCTTTTTTCACCAATATGTAGTCGGTGTTATAGGTTGAGACTACAAAGATGCCGATCTTGTTTTCTGCCAGGATTTTAGAGATTTCGGACAAGATACCGATCAAAGAAAAATCCAGTACGCCTTCTATCCGGAAAGTCCTCCAACCGTCGACGCGATCCGTAGTGTTGTCAGGAACGTCTGACGTTAGGCATACAAGTGAGATTTCTTCGTCCGTTTTACCGATGAAAAGAACTTGCCGTTCAAATCAATGTCGGAGATAGAGACTACCTTGCAAACTGACAGTTCTTGGTCAAGTGTTTTTAACTTCATTTCCGCTACCTCCGGCAAGACGATTAGAAAAACTTATGGTTTAACTAATCGGTTTTTGAGGAAGCCCATCAATCGCAATACCGATTTTTGTCCTCCCCGACTATAGGATCATTAGACAACCATCCGAGAGATTTATGTCAGAAAAGAGATTCTCTTTTTCCCATAATGAGTTAGTTGAAACCGGAAGGCCTTTGGCCTTTTTACGAAAGGAAATAACTAGGAGAAAACATGAAAACTTGGCTGATTACCGGATGCTCATCCGGATTTGGAAGGAATTTAGCTGAAACGCTCTTGTCCGAAGGCGAACAAGTAATTGTGACAGCTAGAAAACCCAAAACGATTCAGCATTTCGCAAAAAATTATCCTCTGACAGCCTTATGCCTGAGATTAGACGTGACGAAGAAGGACACGATTGACGCAACCGTAAATGCTGCAATTGAAAAATTCGGCAAGATCGATGTTCTCATCAACAACGCCGGTTATTGTCTTCGCGGTGCCGTTGAGGAATGCACAGAAGAAGAAATCTACGCAGAGTTCAACACCAATTTCTTCGGTGCTGTTCGAATGATCCAGGCTGTTCTTCCTCACATGAGAAAAGCCGGCATCGGCGCCATTATTAATTACTCTTCAATTGCAGCTCTGGATACCTCTGCCGGCTCGGCTTTTTACGGTGCAGCCAAGTGTGCTCTTGAAGGATTGTCCTGCGGATTAAGAAAGGAAGTTGAACCGCTCGGTATTAAGGTCATGGTGGTGGAACCCGGACCTTTCAAAACAGACTTCTTTGATCGTTCGATCGACATCAATCCGAATCGGATTGCAGCGTACGACGATACGGCGAACAAGAGAAAGGTCAAAATCAGTGATCTCTCTAAGGTAGATATCAAGTGGTGCGACATGGGTCGGGCCTGCAAACTTATCACGGACATCATTCAAAGACCGGATGCTCCGCACCACATTCTCTTAGGCTCAATGGCCGTTGAGATCGGCGAAAAATTCGTCAAAGACCGCGCCGAAGAAATTCAAAAATGGAAAGAAGCCTCAGAAAGCCTTGATGCCTAACTTCTGAATCTCTGCTGAAACGGGAATCGCGGCTCTCTTCTACCGAGGGCCGCTTTTTTCTTCTTATCTATGCCTTTAGGCCAACCAAGGAAATTTCTTGAAGTACTCGTCTTCAAAGTTTTTGATCTTCTCCTCTGACTTTAATGTCAAAGCAACCGGATCCAAACCTTGAAGGAGCTTTTCTTTTCTAGAAGGCTCGATTTCGAAATGCAAGACTGCTCCGGAAGGCGTCGTGACCGTTTGAGCTTCTAGATCAACGGTAACGTTTTTTGATTCAGAGTTTTGAAGTTCTTGAATCAGAGCTGAGACTGTGTCTTTTGGCAGCACAATCGCTAGAACTCCATTGTTGGCGCAGTTATCAAAGAAAATCCCTGCAAAAGAAGAACCGATCAGGCACTTGATGCCGCGCTTCTCTAACCCCCATACTGCGTGTTCTCTCGAAGAGCCGCAGCCGAAGTTCGGACCTGTGACAAGAATCCTGGCATTTCGATATTCAGGCTGGTTCAGTACAAATTCTTCCCGCTCGGTTCCGTCTTCGTAAAGGCGGATATCATGGAATAGGCCTTCTAAAACGCCTTCTTTATCAATCCGCTTCAAAAAGGCTTTCGGCATGATGATGTCAGTGTCAATGTTAGAAGCCGGCATCGGAGCCGCAACGGCGGTGAGTTTTTCAAATTTTTCCATGATTTACTCCTCTCTGACGTCAGCGATAAAACCTTTGACACTGGCGATTGCAACCATGGCCGGACTTGCCAGATGCGTTCTCGTTTGAACGCCCTGCCGTCCTTCAAAATTTCGATTCGTCGCAGAAATACATCTGTCCCCGGCGCCTAAGATGTCGCCGTTCATTGCGAGGCAAAGCGAACACCCGGAATTACGCCATTCCCATCCGGCATCTTTAAAGATCTTATCAATGCCCTCTTTTTCTGCCTGCGCACGAACTTGCGTGCTGCCGGGAACGACAAAGGCCTTAACTCCGAGGGCAAGTTTTTTGCCTCTCAGGACTTCGGCTGCGGCTCGGAGATCCTCGATTCTGGAGTTAGTGCAGGAACCGATGAAGGCATGCGTAATCGGAAGTCCTTTGATTTTTTGTCCTGCTTCAAGACCCATGTAGGCCAAAGCTCTTTCGTAGTCGGCTCGAATCTTCGGATCTGTGATAGAAACAGGATCCGGGATCGACTCAGAAATTGTGCAGTTTTGATCCGGACTCGTTCCCCAAGTGACAGAAGGCTCTAGACCCGTGATGTCGATCTCGACTTCTTTATCAAATAGAGCTTCTTCATCAGATTTCAGCGTCTTCCAAAACTCCACTGCTTTGGACCACGTTTCGCCCTTAGGCGCAAACTCTCTGCCTTCTAAATAATCAAATACTTTTTGATCAGGAGCAATAATCGAAGAACGGGCCGCGCATTCAACGGCCATGTTGCACAGCGTTAAACGCTCTTCAACGGAAAGATCGCTGATTACAGGACCGCAGAATTCAACGCAGTGGCCGGTACAGCCGCCCGCACCGAGCTTTTTCACAATAAAAAGAATGATGTCTTTGGCTGTAACTGTCTTACCTCTGGCGCCGGTTACCCGAACGCGCATATTCTTGAGCTTCTTGTATCGAAGCGTCGAAGTTGCCAAGTAATGATAAATATCGGACGTTCCGATGCCATAAGCCACAGCCCCGAGTGCACCGTACATGGCTGTGTGGCTGTCCCCGGCGCCGATCTGCATGCCGGGAAGTACTTTGCTTCGTTCAACCATCACGACGTGTTCAATGCCTTGCTTAGGATTGCCGTTATTCAGAACTTCAAAGCCGAAATCAGAGCCATTCTTAATCAGATATTTGACTTGAGTGCAGGCATTTTCTTCAGCCGGAAACTCCGTTCTGTCGGGAGCGCTTGAATTGACGTGATCGACTGTTCCCAAAGTAGCCCATGGTCTCCAAACCTTAAGACCGTTTTCTCTTAACAAAGAAAAAGCCTGGGGACTGGTGTATTCGTTAACGACGGTGCGATCAATGTAAACGAGCCTTTCAATGCCGTCAGCCGAAAGTTTCTCGATGGTATGAAGGTCAACGATTTTGTCGTACAAAGTTTTTGTAGTCATTTCGGATCTCCCTGAGGTTTCTAAAATTTTACTATCTAAGCCAGTCAGAACAGCCCCGAATTTCAAAGGTCATACTGTCTGATTTTCACCCATATGGTCCATTTTCATACTGACCGACTATTTTCATTAATTAATTACAGCGCACGACAAAATAAGTCAGCAGTGATTAAGCGAGAATCCTTATAATCAGTCTACTTTTTTCGTCGAATTGAAACCGCAAGCATGTCTTCTCGTGTTATTCCAATTAAGGCCGCTACAAAAACGGTCCCGCTGGTCGGTGAAATCCGTCGTGACGAGACTCACTGGATTGATTCCCGCGGACGCCCTTTACGCGATGTCAGAATTTCTATCACTGATCGCTGTAATTTCCGCTGCCGCTACTGCATGCCGAAGGAAAAATTCGAGAAGGACCACTGCTTCCTTTCCCACACTGAAGTCCTCTCTTTTGAGGAAATCATTCGTCTTGCCAAAATCTTTGCCGCGAACGGCATCGAAAAGATTCGTTTGACGGGCGGCGAGCCCCTGCTGAGAAAAGGCATCGAGTTCCTTATTGAAGAGCTCTCCAAACTCAAAACTTGGAATGGAAAACCCCTTGACGTTGCCGTGACCACAAACGGTGCAGCTTTGTCTGCAAAGGCCAAATCGCTAGCTGCTGCGGGACTTAAACGCTTAACCGTTTCTTTGGACGCCATGGATCCTCAAATTTATAAGGATCTCAACGACGTTAATTTCCCGATTGAAAAAACTCTTGCAGGTATTCAAGCCGCAAAAGACGCCGGCATTCCTTCGATAAAGATCAATGTTGTCGTTAAGCGCGGCGTTAACGAAAAAGAACTCATCAAAATCGCCGAGCACTTCAAAGGCAGCGGAATCATTGTCCGCTACATCGAGTTTATGGATGTCGGCACTTCTAACGGCTGGAGACTCGACGATGTCATCCCCTCTCACAAGATCGTTGAAGAGATCAACCGCGTCTATCCGATTGAACCGTTGAACCCGAATTACACCGGCGAAGTCGCCACTCGCTGGGCCTACAAGGACGGCAGCGGAGAACTCGGCTTCATTTCATCTGTGAGCGAACCGTTCTGCAAAGAATGCTCTCGAATTCGTTTATCCGTTGACGGAAAACTCTACAAATGTCTTTTTGCCACGGAAGGCTTTGACATTCGCCAGATGCTTCGCGGCGGCGCTTCCGATGAAGAAATCGAAGACGCCATCGGTCGAATTTGGACAACTCGCGACGAACACTATTCTGAAATTCGTACGGAAGAAACCGTCAAAGCCAGAGCCGGGAAGCGAATTGAGATGTCTTATATCGGCGGTTAGGATTAATGCTCACGGATTTTCCTTGACTTTAGGATAATTTGTTTTTGGGATTCCGTTCAGAAGGCCCTCCTTGGTTATGATTGAAACATAAGTTAAATTTTGTTTCAGTTATAAAATGAACTTTTCACCAATCTCAATCACCTTTTTCGCCTATCTGGTCGTAATGGTGGCTGTCGGCTTAGTGGCTTGGCGGTACACCAAAAATTTCAATGACTATATCTTGGGCGGCCGCCGCTTAGGCGCTGTTGTTACCGCATTGTCCGTCGGCGCTTCCGACATGAGCGGATGGCTCCTGATGGGGCTCCCGGGTGCGGTTTTCCTCTCCGGTATTTGCGAATCCTGGATCGCCATCGGTTTAGCACTGGGCACGCTGGCTAACTGGCTTATCGTTGCCGCTCCGCTTCGCGTCTACACCGAAACAGCTCACAACGCTTTGACACTTCCGGACTACTTCTCGCACCGTTTTGAAGACAAGTCCCGTATGCTTCGAATCATCTCAGCTGTCGTGATTTTGCTTTTCTTTGCGATTTACTCCGCCTCCGGTATGGTTGCGAGCGCTAGACTCTTTGAAATCGTTCTTGATCTTCCCTATTCCACCGCTCTGATTTTCGGTACCTTTGCTACCCTGGCCTACGTCTTCCTCGGAGGCTTCCTGGCCGTCAGCTGGACCGACACCATTCAGGCGGCCATGATGTGCCTGGCGCTTATCATCGCACCGGTCGCCGTTATGATCGACCTAGGCGGATTCTCGGCAACCGTCGAGCAAGTTAGATCTGTTGATCCGACGCACCTCAACATGCTTCAGGGCCAGACCTTCATCGGTGTGATTTCTCTGCTGGCTTGGGGCCTTGGTTACTTCGGTCAGCCTCATATTCTGGTTCGCTTCATGGCCGCCAAGAATGCCTCTGTGATGCCGCGCGCCTGCAAGATCAGCATGATTTGGCTCATCTTCTCGCTCTCCGGCGCCGTTGCTGCAGGCTTCTTCGGATCGGCTTTCTTCTCGGCTCATCCGGATCTCGGCAAAACCGTTGCAGAAAACCATGAACGCGTTTTCATGATTCTTTCTACGACACTGTTTAATCCTTGGATCGGCGGCATTCTGCTCTCCGCTATTCTGGCTGCCGTGATGAGTACCCTTTCATGCCAGCTGCTGGTTTGCTCTTCCGTTCTGACAGAAGACTTTTACCGCGCATTCATTCGTCCGCACGCTGCTCAGAGAGAACTCGTCTGGATCGGCCGCCTGACCGTAGTTGCCGTCAGTGCTGTCGCAATCTTGATTGCTACAGATCCGAACAACCTGGTTCTCTCTTTGGTAAGCTACGCCTGGGGCGGCTTCGGTGCTTCCTTCGGCCCGATCATCATCCTTTCTCTTCTGTGGAAAGGCGTCACCCGCAACGGTGCTTTGGTCGGCATTATCGTCGGTGCTCTGACGGTTCTTGTCTGGCATCAGGGCGCATGGTGGGGAATGTATGAAATCATCCCCGGATTCGTGCTCTCCTTCATTGCCATCATCGTGGTCAGCCTGCTTGACCCGAACAAGCCTTCTGCAACCATGATCGAAACTTTCGACAAGGTTCAACACAAGCTTGAAGATGTTAAAAAACAGCTTGCCTAACCTACTGACGCGCTCCAAATCGGGCCGATACGGCCCGATTTTTTTGCCGAAAATAACTCCCATTTGATTTAACTCCCTGTTTTTCTAAGAAGTAAAAAAAGTATTTCAGTTGTTTCATTCCATTGCTCCGCGCTCAATTCGCACAATTTTTACAGGTGAATTAGGAGTAACCACGTAGAATTCAGACACCAGGAAAATTTATGGAATAGGAGTTTCAAATGAAATTAGTTAAAGTTTTACTCCCCCTTGCTGCTGTCGGTTTAATCATGGGCACAGCTTCTGCTCGTGACATCGACGGTTTCTACGGTAAGGTTGAACAGATGCCGACAGCGGAAAATCCTGCTTGGGTGATCGGCGGAAAGACATTCAAGGTTGACCAGCGCACTAAGATCGAACATCGTCGTGACCAGAAGATCGGCGTTGGTTCCTGCGTTAAGGTTGACGGTGATCTCGATCGCGAAGGCAATTTCTTCATTTCCGAAATTGAACAGAAACGCGACAATCGCTGCCGTTAATTCTTAATTGATAGAGCAGCCTTCGGACTGCTTTTTCATTGTTTATTATTTGCGAAAAAATGAAAAAATTCTTTCTTGCTTTAGCCGCTCTGAGTTTATCTTTCACCGCTTTCGCTGCCGGAGACGATGATGCTTTTTACGGAAAAATTGAAAAGATGCCCTCCGCACAAAATCCGACTTGGGTTATCGGAGGCAAGACTTTCAAAGCTGACGCTCGTACAAAGGTTGAGAGCCACGGCGGCCACAAATTTGACGTAGGCGCCTGCGTCAAAGTAGAAGGTGATATTGATCACCGCGGTGAATTTTTCATTTCCGAGATGGAAATCAAAAATGAGAGCCGCTGTCATTAATAAGGTCTCTAGGGCCTCCTTACCTTTTCCTGACTTTTTGAGAGTTTTGTCTGAACAGCCGGTAAATTCCTAGAAAAGGCTATAAAAAATCTCGTCCCGTGAAAGCAACGCGGACGAGATTTTTTTAAGCAAGTGCATTCAACACTTGCGGAGATTTTGATTACATCTTATTGGAAACGGTAGTCGCAGCGTGGTCTACGCCATTACCTAACGCAGCAACGTCCTTGCCCACTCCTTTAACCGTATTGCATCCGGCAAGTCCGATCAAAAAAGCAGCCAAAATAGCAAGCAGTGAAAACTTTTTCATATCTACCTCTATTGCAATGATTAACTAGCGGCACCCATTAAAGTTTCTTTTGCACAGCAGTTGCTGCGGTATCAATGTCGTCGCCGACGGCTGAAACGTCCTGGCCAACACCTTTTACAGTAGAACAAGCTGATACAGAAAGCGTAAAGGCAGCGGCCATAACCATCAGTACCCATTTCTTCATTTTTTCCTCCGAAAAATCTTTTTCTTGATGTGGTTAATTTAAGCCTTTCCCGATCAAAGACCGTCCTAACTGATTCAAAACGGGACTCCTTTTTTGAGAAGCCGCGTTCAGAATAGAAACTGGATTCGACAGTCCGAAATGATTAATTCGGCTTTGTCAGATCCGCGCCGAAATATTTCACGGATAGTTTGGATAACGTTCCGTCATTCTTCATTTCCTGAAGAGCATTGTCGATTGCCTTCTTCAGTGATGCGTTGTCTTCACCCTTCTTCATCGGAATGGCATATTCCGTCACTTTATCCATCGTAGCTGCAATCTTCAAAGGTTCATCGGGACGATGCTTCATGTAGTCCCCGTAAGAAGTGGAGGCGTTGATAGTTGCCTGTACCTGTCTGTTTTTAACCATCTGAAGCGTTTCAGCCAGAGTATCGACACCGCTGACTTTGGCTCCGTACTTTTCGCCGATCTCCTGGTATGTCGAGCCAATAGAATTTGCGGTAGTTTTACCTTTCAAATCATTAAAAGAGTGAATATCGTTGTTGTCGGACCGTGTAATTAGCACCGTGCGGTCATAGGCGTAAGGTGTGGAGAAATCATAAGTTTTCGCGCGGTCAGGCGTAACGTCTACACCATTAATCACCAAGTCATATCTTCCCGTATCCATACCGGCGAAAAGACCGTCCCAGGGGCCTTCAACAATCTTGGCTTCGACTCCCAATTTCTTGGCTAAGTTCTGAGCGACTTCAACGTCATATCCGACCAACTGATCTTTTTCATTGTGGAAGGAGAACGGCTGCCAGTCCCCTTCTAAGCCGACCTTCAATTCACCGGATGATTTAATTCTTGCCAGGTGATCTTGAGAAGCCGAAGCGGAATTGCGGCTCGGCGCTTTATCGCATCCGACCAACATAAGAGAGGCAGAACCGGCAAGGAAAAGGCCCAGGCCGAACTTCATCAATAATCGAAAATTATGTGTCATATCTAAATCATCAACAAAAATTAAAGAGAATTCATCGCGTTTTCTGCTTCGCGCTGCTTCTTGAAGGCTTCCAAGGCTGAGCGCTGGGCCTCTTGAGAACCGCTTGCCAAACGAAGGAAAGCTCGGGTACGTTCGTTTTGAGGATGTTCGAAAATCTGCTCGGGGCTGCCTTGCTCAACAATCAAACCATGATCCATAAAAATGACTCTGTTGGAAACGTTACGAGCAAAGTTCATTTCATGCGTCACCACGACCATTGTCATGCCTTCTTGAGCGAGCTGACGCATTACCTCTAATACTTCATCCGTCAGTTCAGGGTCTAAAGCCGAAGTAGGCTCATCAAAATAAATAATTTCCGGGTCCGTGGCGAGAGCCCGAGCAATTGCAACCCGCTGCTGCTGACCTCCGGAAAGTTCGCTCGGATAGGAATTGGCTCTGTCTTCCAGACCAATCTTACGGAGAAGCATCATGCCTTTTTTTACCGCGTCTGCTCTGCTCATGCCTCTGCCGGAAGTCAGACCAAGCGTAATGTTCTCAAGCGCCGTTTTATTTCTAAAAAGATTGTAGTTCTGAAAAACAAAGCCCGTTTTTCTTTGGATTTCGGACGCCTGTTCTTTAGTGGCCGTTTTTAAATCGATAGTCTTATCGTCCAAACTGATTGACCCGTAATCAGCCCTTTCCAGGAAATTGACGCAGCGAAGCAAGGTGGTTTTTCCGGAGCCTGACGGTCCGAGAATTGAAACCACATCGCCTTTATAAACATCGATGCTGATATCTTTCAACACTTCTAAGGTGCCGAAAGATTTTTTCACATGGCTTATGAGAAGGAGCGAATCGGTTTTTTCCATTACTAATTTGACTGCAAAAATGAATCGTTAGTTTGTACCGTATTTGCCGAGTTTCTTTTCCCCGCGGCGCTGTAAGTACTCAAGAATCGTCGAGAAAATTAAATAAATGAGCGCGACTTCGATGTACACCGCCATGGTTTCGTATGTTCTTCCGGCAATCCTTTGAGCCTGGAAGAACATCTCAGCCACCGTAATGTTAGCCGCCAAAGAAGTGTCTTTAACCATTGAAATCATGGAGTTGCCCAAGGCCGGGAACGCAGTTCTAAAGGCCTGAGGCAGAACGACGTGCCACATGATCTGAAAATAATTGAGGCCGACGCAGCGTCCTGCTTCCATCTGGCCCTGAGGAACTGACTCTAACGCGCCGCGAATCGTTTCGGCGTTATAGGCGCCTTCGTTGATTGAGAAAACAATAACGGCGGCCAGGAAGGCGTCCACCATGATGCCAATACTCGGCAGCCCGAAGAAAACGACATACAGCTGCACAAGCAGCGGCGTTCCTCTAATCACCCAGACATAGAAGCGGCAAATTTGCCGAAGAACCGGAACTTTCGAGTACTGGATCAGTGCTACAACGACTGCAATGACCATGGAAAGAGCGAACGAAATGATCGTCAAAGGTATCGTTACAGTGATGCCTTTGAACAATAATTGCGGAAAAGCATCCACCATTACTTGCCATACGTGCGGATCCATTGGCGCCCCTTCCTTCTGATAAAGTCGGCTTCTTTTAAATTAACTTTGTAACATTGTAAGTTACTCTCCATCTGCTTCTTTGCTTATTTATTTGAATTAGCTCTGGAGCAAAAGATAGATTATTATTTGTGCGATGTCTGAAAAACATTTTACGGGGCGCAGCCAAAGGTTTTGGTAGGCCGTAGCGGGTTCAACTCCCGACGCCCCGACTGCAACCTTTTCTTCTCCAGTTTTAACTTAATCCCTCTTTTCTCTTACTCCTGTTCTCATATCAAAACGAATGCCCTAGCTATAGAAGTTCTCTTTCCGTTTATCTGAGAGAGTTGTCTCAGACGAGCTCAACAATCCTTCTTACCGCAAACCTGACCGAAGCCTTTGATTATGAAGCCTTCGCTGGACCCCATCTTTAATCCGTCAAAATAGCCAACCCGCAATAATAAGCTCCGGTGCTCGTTAAGAGGACCTAAGCTATACAGATTACGTCAGTGCTTAGGCCTGCCCTTTTACTAAGAAGTTAGAGAATAAGACAGTTACAAAGAAAGATTAAAAGATGAACTTGTATGAGTACCTAACCGCGGATTCAATTGGTTATAAGACGTTCTACTAGATGGAAGTGAAACTGCAAAACCCATTGAATTGGCAGGTTTATAGGTCTTTTTGAGAAAAGGAAAGATTTTTATCGCACCTAAGGCTGGCGGAAGAGGTGGTCGCCGATTTTAATAGCAACCTATTGATAATTAAATTATTTATTTTTTATGGGTACCACTTTGTGTACCAGATAAAAAGATCCCCGCACAAGGCGGGGAAACTGTTCTTTAATAGTCGAGTTAGATACAAGATCCAAATAATGTTGCGCTTCTAATTGTAAATTTTGTTGAGCTGCTTGGCAAACCCCTGCTGGCTGTTCGGAAGTTTGAGCCCATGATTCTTCTGCATGAGTTTTTCTTCTTTCTGGCGGGTCTTCCACGCAGTCATCAGGTCGTTCATGCTCACCGGTTTGAAGCCTTTAGCTCTTCTGTCCTTGTTATGTTCGATCAAGTCCTTCCGAATTTCCGACTGAGCCTTGTAGTCTCGGTTCTTCATCGCGTCAATCCAACGGCGCGTTAGATCGCCCTTTTCTTCCTTGATGTACTCTTGCGTTCTGAAAGCTTGGTTTCGCATTTTGTACATGCGCTCCACGCTCTTAGGTGTGGCGCCCAGCATCATCAGAGCACGAGACCCGAAAGAGATCTCGTCATCATTGAGCATCTTGGCACCGGTCTTCTTATCCTCTGTCGGATCAAAGATCCCGGCGGCCTTAAGCGCCGAGGGGATACCAGCCGGAAGGACGGCTTCCCAGAAAGGTCTCTGGTGCTCCCAGTTGGAATCAAAGAATCCTTTCCAGATTCGCTCGGCTCTTCCAAGAGGCGCGCCGCCTAGGTTCCAGATAGCCTCTCTGAACCCATCTTTGGAGAAAAGGTCTTCTCTTCGATACGGAGCAGCAGAGAGCATGGTGCCTGCGCCTACTGAATCAGAAAGGTTCCAGCCAAGGAAACTCGGTAAACCTTCCAACATGAGATCCTGAAACTCAACAGGAACACCGGCTTCCGCTAAGTGGCGTCGAAGTGCTGTTTCTTCGTCCTCATCATCGTCTCCCAGCAGCCCCATAGAAGACAGCAGAGCAAGCGTTGCTGACATCGCGGGCAAGCCCTTAACACCCGCCATGGCAAAATGTGTACCAAGTGCCCATGTAAGCTGGCGGCGTGCAGCAGCTCTTTCCTCTTTAGACATGTTCTTATCAAAGCTGTTTTTGAGCATCTGCTTGAAGAAGTTCAGCTGGATGGCTTGGAACTTACGGAACTGAAGCATGAATTTGCCCGGACGGGTGTTGAACCAGTCAGGAGCATTGAGCGCCGAGTAGTCACCCTGCGTCATGCTGAGTAAGTCTGCTGCGTACTCTGTCGCACCTTGAACTGCTTCGGCCTCTGTTTTACCCTTACCCATCAGCTCGGCCTTCTTCAGACGGAACCCGGAGACCGCAGTCACATAGCGGTTCAGAAGTTCAACGCCTCGGGCTGCCACGCTGATTTCAACCATTGTTTTGTTGATTGCCTTGGAGATAGCGCTTCGTCCGGTCACATTGCCGAACTCCTGCTGGGCTCCGAGGTCAAGAAGGTTTCTGCTCATCATTTCTTTGAGCGTTGCCTTTTCTTCAGGCGGCAGCTTGCTGTCTTCGATCTGCTTAGAGAGGTTGCCGAAGGCATGGAATTTTTCCGAGGCAGTCTTAGCGTCCTTCATGGCCGCGTTGAACATCGTGCCCCATTCTCCATAGGCCTTCGCCATAGCGGTCTGGGTCTTATATCCGCCGAACTGTCCGGCAAGCCAAGGTGCTGTCATCATCCACGGCTGCAAGGCGTTCTGAACATAGAACATCGGCTTAAAGGAAAGCGTCAGAGCGGTGTTGCTCGTTCTCGCCCATTCGCTGAATGTATCCCAAGCGTTGTGATTATGACGTTCCATCATTCGCTGGTGTCGTGCTTGGAGCTCGTTGTAGAGAGCCTGCATATCGCCCACTGTGGCTTTGCCTTCCTCGGGGCCTTCGCGATAGTCCTTAGTTTCTGTTTTAACTTTCTGGAAAGCGTCGGAGATCTGCTTGCTGAACTGCATGTTGGAAAGCAGCCAAGAGTCTGTCTGTCCCTGATGCAGGAAAGAGTCCATCATGTTCGGGTTGGCGCCCGCGATGTTCCTTCTCTTTCTCATGGAAGCGTCCACTTTCTTCTGAGCGGCGTCCATTGTCATTTCCAGAATGGACTGCTTCATGGCTTTGCTGACCGGGCCGTAGTTTTTCTCCACGGCTGTGATGAGGTTGGCCGTCATCTCGTTGACTTCCGCAGTGCTGGTCAGAGACTTCAGACCTTCCTCAGTCCCGATTTCATACATAACTGCGTCGTTGCCCGGATGCTCTGCCTTCAAGTCCCTTACAGCTTGTCGTGCATCGGTGAAATACTCGAAGCGTCCGACGTAGTAGTGGTCAGCACTGCGCTCCAGTTTATCCACCGCTTCTTTAGCATACGACACACCGAGCTTTGCGTTCCTAGTTGCAACTTGCTCTTCATCCTTGTCGTTTTCTTTCAAAGATGTGTACTTGTCTTGCAGTGCTTTGAGCTTGCCGCGGGCTTCCTTGAGCTCAGGAGACACCCAGACCACGTTGTAAGTACCGGTTCTGCGCAGCGGAGAATACGGCAGCACAGACTTCGGAGACTTAAACGGCGACACATAGTTTTTACCTTGAAGGGCTTGCCCCATTAAGTCATAGAGCTTCTGCTTCAAGATCATTGTGTCGTGGCCATACTTGAAGACTTGCTGCACCACGGCTTGTGCCTCCGGTGAGAGCGCTTCAAACTGCTTAGCCATGTGAGCGTCAACTTGCCCGAAAGTCTCTTCAGGGATTGCCTTCCCGTCCATGTCGGTCCAGTCAGCCGGGATGTAGCCCCAAAGACCGGAGGACGTGGAATCGAAGAGAAACTGGTTAACCGCTTTTCGGTTCTTCTCATCGAGTTTTTGCCAACCTTCATAGATAGCAGCAGACTTAGCCTGATACTCGGCACGAGCCTTCGCGTGGTCAATGAGTTTCTGATAGTAGCCCTTGGCAGACGGAGCAAACTTGGAAAGTTCGTCAACCAAGCGGTCAGTGAACTTAAAGAGCTTATTGTTCAGTTTTGCACCGACTTCTCCGACCCAAAGGATCGCGTCGCCAATAGGGGCCGCTTTGCCAGTGAACGTATCCTCGATCAGCTTCTTGAAGCCGCCGGTTTCCACGGCTTTAGCCTCGTTTTTGGCTGCTTCGGTCTTTTCCATCTCGGCTTTGCCGACTCTTTCATCCTGCTGCTTCTTGATCTTCCTATTAAGTTCAGCACGCTTCTGCTGTCGCTCATAGCTTGCCCTCTGCGACGGCGTCATTCCGGCAAGCTTTTCCTGCTTTTTCTTTTCCTTTTCTTCGGGTGTGAGCTGCTTGCGGGGTTTCTTGGGTTTGTCGTTTTTACCTTTCTTGGAAGCATGACGACCGCTGCCCTTCTCCATAGCGCTCTGATCGGCATAAGCCCTCACTACGTCACATAGAAGCTCGGCTGCCTTGTGCTCATTGATACTCTTAATACCAAGGAATTTAAGAAGCCAGTCCTTAAGTTGGCCGACGGCCCGATACATTTCAGACTGAATGGACTGAGGGATAACGCCGTTTCGCTTAACATAGACTTCCAAGAAGTAGGCAAGTCTTTCTTCGTTGTCAGAAACATCGGCGTCATCCATCCGGCGTTTAACATCTTCCCAGAATTTCTTTACCGCAGGGTTCTTGCTCTTTAATCCTTCTGCCATCAAAGTCGCGACACGGTCTTCGATGTCTTTGACAAGCCCCTTGAACTCAGAGTCTTTAGCAGCGTGTACACCGATTTCATGGGCGAGTACCGAGCCTGCCTCATTTTCATCAACGTTTTCGCCGTTGATGTAGACCTTCCCTGTGTTCTCGTCGTAAATAGCGTTCGTTCCTTTGTCAAGACCTTCTTCGCGGAGAGTGTTTCTGACTTCGTCTTCAGACAAGCTCGGGTCCTTGGCAAGGTAATCTTTGACGATAGTGTCAATGAACCCTTCGTTGGAATCACAGATCACCACCTTTCCGGAATCAAGGAGCTCTTTAGTCGTGGAAACGCCCCAAGACTTATTCAAGCCGTTTCGGACATCGTTGTAGTTCTGCTTCTTCTGTTTTTCGGTCAGAGAACTCTTGGAAGCTTTGCGTGCTTTGAGCTCGTCACCCTTGAAAAGAAGCTTTTGGTCTGCGATAATTTTTACGATCCTAGAAAGGTTCTTTTCTCTCTCTAGGATCGGGGGTATGCTCTTGCCATGGGCGTCCAAATTGGCTTGAGCGGAATAAACTGTGTCTGACGTGCCGGAGGACACAGCTTCCCCTTTGTTTATCTTACCGAAACCCGTAATTACATACGAGTTTCCTCCGCTCTTCGAAAGAACAACCTTGAATTTGTCACTCTTTAAGAGTACTGCTTTTTCATGTGCCTTAACCTGTTCTCCATAAGCTACAGTGTTAACCATCTCTCTTAAGACTAAGGCCACTTCGGCAGGATTTAATCCTTGAGCTAAACTTCTCTTATCGACAATATGGGAAACACCCATAGCTCCTTTTGTGGTGAAGTTTTCGTCGATAATGCTTCCAAGTCTCCCATAGTCAAAATCAACCCATCCGTTCAAAGACGGGCTCCACATACTGATCGGTTTACTCCACATCGCCCGATGGGCGGATGTCCTATTTTCCAAGGCTTCTTGGAGTCTTTGGAGCCCTCTAATTCGGGATGTTTCAGGATCAGTCTTTGCAGACTTTGAGGCATGGCGTGTTGATTTTCCAAATTTGGTTTCAATACGTTTGTTGTAGTCATCGAGGATCTTTTCGTCGTCCACGAACAGGAAGCCCTTGTCTTTAAGTTCATTGACAAGGTCTACTTGGTTTTCCGAGAGTCTCTTCTTTCTTTTCCCGTCTAAGTAATCCTGCATGCTCTCAAGAATTGAGCGCACTTTCATCTCTGCCTTGGCTGCTGCCTTGGCATCCTTTTCCTTACCTTCCACGGCTGAGACGACCGCCTTGTTTTCCTCGACCCCCTTAAACGGGTCTTTGGGAACTTTCGGAACTGGGCCTTTAAATTCTTCAGGTTTGCCCTCCCCCTCCGTTTTAGCTTTCTCTTTCGCTTCGTCAAAAGCCTTTTTCAGTGCGTCTCCGAATTTAGTTTTCTTCGGGGCTTCTTCTTTCTTCTCAAACGGGCTCTCAGGAATCGTAGCGTTGATAACAACAGGCTCGGGCTTTTTCGCTTCTGCTTTAGCAGCAGCTTCCTCTTTTTTATTGAGCTCCTCAACAGCAATCGCTTTGAACTGATCTTTCTTTTCAGTGTCCTTTAAAACTGCTCCGAGGAGTTTGTCTGTCTTGCCAGTGTGTTTTCTAGGCCCGGTGGAAAGGTTGTCATGTGTGATGCCAAGAGTTTGCGCAATTAAGAGTTTTTCTCCGTCGTCGAGTTCGTTCCATTTTTTGCGATAGAATTCACCGCGTTTTTCACGTGCTTGGGCCTGAGCCTTTTTTAGCCCCTCTTCTTTCTTCTTAGCCTCTTCAATTTTTTCGAGCGTTAGCTCTTCACCAGTATTTTTTCTACCCTTAGTTTCGTCTTTTGTGGTGTGTTTTTTAGCGTCGATATTCTGATCCTTCAGCAGCAGCTTACTAAGGTTGGCTTTATCTTCTTCGGTTCCAAATTCTTGAAGAACTATTTCTTCTTCTGGTGTCAGAGCACCTTTGACCAGAACACCCATCTTCCCGGAGTTTTCGTCGTCTTGCTCATAGCTGCCTTCTTTTCTCTTTAAGAGCTTATCAAGCTTCTTGCGAGCTTTTTCCAAAAGTATATTGTTGCTTTCCGCAGAAGGAGCGCTGTCAACAGACTCGACCTCTACCGATCCGTCTTTGTTCGTTTTTACAACAGTTTCTTTCGGAGCGACACCAAGTGCGTCGCTGGCGCCTTCGTCCATAAGGGCTTTATTAACTCTAGCCCAGTCTTCTTCTGTTTTAGCGTCGTTAGCCCACTTCTCAAATAGAGCAAGACGCTCTTCTGAGACTCCATCATTCACAGCGTTTGCCAAGCGGATCTTCGCTTGGATTCTATTTTCATTCTTAGAAATAAACTCATCGAGCTTGTCCGGGTCTCGTTTGGCAATGATATTTTCAAGTTGGTTACTAACGACGCTCATCCCTCGGGCAATACCTAAATCTGCTTTCCCGATATAGGCTAAACGTGCTCTGAAGCTTTCGGCCTTTTCTTGGTCAGTTAGTTCCCACTGGCGCTTATGTTGAATGTCCCAAAGACTGACGAATTTTCTTTCGCTTCTGTATTTATTTCCTTTTGGGAAGTGGACCTTCATAGACTTCCCTTCAGCCTCGCCGATCTTTCCGGCGGCTACAAGTTTGTCCACGTGAGCTTCATATACACGTTCCCTCTGTCTGGGAGACAAAATGTCCAAAGCATTCCCTGTCGGAACTTCTTCAGAATCAATAAGCTTCTGTTCTTCGGCAGTGATAACCACTCCCGGCTTGGCTTTAGGTTTCGGCTCCGGCTGGGAGGTTTCCGCGGGCTGAGCCTCCACAGGGGCGGGTTCCTGAGCCATCATCTGCTCCGCTGTCTGCTGCACTTGAGCGGCCTGTATCTCTGCTGCCTGAGCTGCTTTCTTCTCTTCCTTACGCGCCCGACGCTGCTCGAAGTTCAAGAGTTCTCCGCCTTCCAAGAGGTCAGCTAACTGCTGATAAAACTCTGCTTGACGAAGCGCACCTTGTTTCTTTCCGGCATCGTTTTCGGCTTTTATGCCGATGTTTCTGTAGAACTCTGCAAGCTTGGCAAGATCCCCTCCGAAGGTCTTGTATTCAGTAGCAAAATTCGCAGCAGCCTCTTTTTCCTTGAACGGGTTTTTGATACCCATCATTCCGGCTGCTTGGAGGATCTTCGCGTGGAAGTCTTTTTCGGCTTCGTCAGTGATATTCCGAGTTACGTCAGCAAATGCTGCTCCATGGTTCCGGTTAAATTCCAGCCCATACTTATCAATAACAGCTTGGCGTCTCGCTGATTCTTCGGCTTCCATCTGGGCGAGCTCAGCCTCTTCAGGAGACATCGTGGGCTGCTGAGTTTCCACGGGCTGCTGCACTTGAGCGTTAGGGTTCTGAGCGTCCGTGGTTGCCTGAGCGATCCCACTACTTTTAGAGGAAATGAAATGCCGACAAGAAAAGCAATCGAATTAGCTGTAGACAATATGGAGCTTTCGATCTCTGTCCAAGCGGGTTCTAAAAATGTCGTCTTGACAGTGAGAATAAAAGGAAGCCCCGACCTCGTGCAAGAGATCCCCGTAAACGACTTCAAGGACTTTATAGGAATGCTCGGAGATCTGAAGCCGTCAATGACACGACCGGTCTTTGTTCCTGCGTCATTTAAGGAGCCTCGGGAGAACCCGTTTGACCGCTACATCAAAGAATATGAAGTCACTTGTTAAGGAGAATAACCGTGGAAAAATACGACGAAGTTAACCACCCGAAGCACTATGTTGAAAACCGTTTTTGGATCGAACCCCATGTGGTTTTCAGATTCCTCGCTTACCCGCAGGGCAACGCGCTGAAGTACATCTTACGCGCTGGCAAGAAGCTCTATCCGGGGAAGACGGAGAAAGAGTCCAAGCTTCTCGATCTCAAGAAAGCCGCTTGGTACCTCAACGACAGAGAGGAAATGTGGCTTATCGACGGCCGTCTTTTCCGTTTGTTCTGCGAGAACATCGACAACGATCTGATCCGCGCTGCGTATTACCCGGGCGTGGAAATTAACGATGAAAGGCCCCACGAAGATCCGGGCGACCAGCCAAAGACTTTCTGGCAGAACTTAGAGACCGTCGTGAATTTTGAAATCAAACGTTTAGAGAGGAAATAACATGCCTAAGAAGCTTGTCACACGAAAGGAAGCGATGGAGATGCTTCGCATCTCCCTTTCCACGTTCAAGCGCCTTGAAGACGAAGGCAAGATTACCGGCACGATGGGTTTAGGCAAAGACAAGCTTTATTTTGAAGAAGACATCAACGCTCTTCTCGAAGGCATTTGCCGCAAGCTCATTGCCAAGAAAAACGCCGCTGAGCGCTTAGCTTCCATGTAAAAAGAAAGGGGCCCGCTACGGCCCCTATGTCGATAAAACTGTGAGATTGTTATGAGAGCTTATTATAGCAGGGTGCCATTGCGCACACAGAGTCAAATTGACCAAGCCATTAAGAATTACCTCGAAATACCGGAATCTAAAAAACCTACTCAGGTGCTGATAAGTTTTGGCGGCGGTACCGGAATATACCTTCGCATCGGAAAGAAGACACTAAGTACCTTTGTTAGATTTGGGCAGAGAGCAACCAATATCTACCTCGGCAATTATTACTCTGAAGAGCTCGACACTGATCCGTCGGTCTACTACCCCTATCTGACTTACTATGCTTTTACCTACGAGGAGCTTATCAAACGCGGAGAGTATGCAAGAATCCATGGAGCGCCCCCGACGGCGGAAACTTTCTTGGAAGCAGCTAAAGAGACTATCCCCGTGGAAGAACCCAGTGAACGTAATGAACCTCCTGTGCTTCCAGAAGTTTGTGAGGCACAACGCAGCCAGAACACCAATGAGAGACGAAAAGAGCTCGAAGCCCGGCTCAGAATGCTCGACCTCCAGATCGAGCGCGAAAAGATTCTCTCTGAGCTAGCTGCTCTTTGAGATTTCACTGAAACACCAGTCAGCCCAAGCCTGCATAATCCCTCGGCGCTTCTCCAGCATATCTGTTCTAAGGTAGGCTTGGGTCACTTCAGTTCCCACTGCATGAGAGAGCGCCTTCTCACTTGCTGCATAGTCCTGCCCGGTCTCTGCCGCCCAGTCTCTGAACGTGGAGCGCATTCCGTGCATCGTCACATCTAGCCCCAAGTCATGCAGTGTCTTCCGAGGTGTTTCCTTATTTTGATGCTTCGGCCCGCTCCATGCGGGGAACATATTCCCTTCTCTCGTCGGCAGCCTGTCGAGAACCATTAAAGTTTTGTCGTTTAACGGCACTCTGTGAGGAAAGAGCTTCTGGTCTTTCCTTCGCCCGGCGGGCATCGTCCACACCTTATTTTCTATGTCTATCTCGCTCCACTGAGCAGGCACAAATTCATTTACTCTGGAAGCAGTAAGCGCCCCGAACATAACGGACAGGGCTCCAACTCCTCCGGTTTCCCAAAGAGCCTTAAACACAACCGGCAGCTCCCTCCAAGATAATGACTTGTGGTGTTTGACCGGGGCCACTTTTGCTTTCGGGGCAAAGAACTGATCGAGGTTTCCGACCCACATTGCAGGGTTAGGTCCCTGATGCAGTCCGCAGACTTGCGCATAGTCGAAAACATTCTTTAGTCTTCCGACCAGCCGAGAAGCGGTTTCCGTCTTGGTTTCATAAATGGGGTCGATGATCTTGCGGATGTCCTCGGAAGTGACCGACTTAACCGACTTGGCTCCGATCACGGGGAGCGCGTAGGTTTTAATCGTACTGATCCACTGAGACTTTGACTTTTTGTTTTTCCACTGCTTCAGTTTGGCTGCGTGTTCCACGGCGTCTAAATAGAAGTCTTGGAACTTTACGCTCTTTACCGTTTCCTGAACTCCGGCTTGTTTGAACTCCAAAGCCTTTTGGCGCGCTTGAGCAAGAGAAATGAGTTTGGCAGAACCTAAACCGCGTTTTACTCTTTTGCCGTTAAGCGTTCCTCGATAGACCCAAGTTCGGGAATTTCCACGCACATATAAGTACAGCCCATTTTCGTCGGCGTGGAAGCCGTCGGGAAGTTTGAGAACGTCGGTGGTACGGAGCTTTGCCATGATTGTGGTACACAAAGTAAGAAATTTTGGGAAAGTGTACCACCATGTGTACCGACCATTTGATGTTTATGGGCCATTCATGGAGGTTCACAGAGGTCCAAACGCAAATGGGTGAATCTAGATAACTATTTGATTTTATGAATTTAAAAAGCTCTGAGAGGTTCAGAGAGGTTCTTTGCGGACATAAAAATGGCGGAAGAGGTGGGATTCGAACCCACGGATGAGGATCACTCATCGACAGTTTTCAAGACTGCTGCATTCAACCGCTCTGCCACCCTTCCGAAAGAGAATTGAATTATACGCAATTTCCCAAAACTGGCAAATCGCTCAAAAAATGAATGACAGCAACGCTTACTCCCTCCTCCCTCACTCAAGTTTCTCATCTTTTGTTAATCAAGACTGTACCGAATCGGAACCTGGATCTTCATCCCAGCATTAGGAACATTAAAAGCCGTCCCGATGATTCGATTGCTTAACTCCTGAGAGGCTGAGTCCAAGGGACCGTTGCCCGATTTCTTAATGACTGAGGCGCCGGTAACTTTACCGCTTGAGTCGACCGTAAATTCCACTAAAACGACGCCTTCCATTCCCGCCCTTCTCGCTGCTTTCGGATAACGCTTGTGTTTTTCAACCAAACTCACAAGCATTGCAGTGATGCTTTTCCTTTTAGGTGCCTGCTCTGCAGCAGCATGCGAGGCCGCCTTCGCTTCAGCAGATTCAGAAGCTTTTTGAAGCGCGGGTTCTCCCTTTTCTGCCTTGGGTTCTTTTGGCTTCTTAGCCGGCTTCGGCTTCTCTAAAGCTTTAGGCTTAGGTTTCTCCGGGTCAGCCTTCTTCGGTTTGGACTGCTCAGCGGGTACGGGCGCCGGAGGTACCGGTTTTGCTTCAGATTCAGGAAGCTTTTCTTCTACAACCTTTTCAGGTTCGACTTTAAATTCCGATTCATCTGTGAGAAGTTTTTTAGGTTCTTCGATGACCGGTTGTGGCTGAGGTTCCGGCCGGACTTCCGGTGCTTCTTCCGGTTGAATATCCTGAATCTGAGAAAAACTCAGTTCTATCGTCCGCGGCTGCTGAGAAGGCTGCGGAGCATCTGTTTTAATCGTGCAGGCTGCCCAAGCAAACGCGCAGGCAAAGGCAGCCAAAGCAGCTTTGGAAAGCCGTTTGGCCTTGAGTAATTCATTGTCTTTGCGTTTAGGACTAAACATCTTAATTCTTAGGTGCTGCTTTAGTACTGATCACAAAACGGCCTTCTCTATTGACTTTCGCCAAGTCAGCCAAATAAACAAAAGCTTCGAACGGAGCCTTCTCATCTACCATCAGGTTGAGCGTGCCTTCCGGATGTTCGGACAAGAAACGGGAAAGCTCTTCTTTAGGAATTTCCTGATCGTTAAAGAAATACTTTCCGTCGGACTTCACGCTGATGACGAGTTCCGCCGTCTTTTTCTTGACCTCGGAGTTCTGGGCCGCAGGCAATACGACATCCAGCACGGGTTTGCTGAACGTCATGGTCATCACAAAAAAGATGACCAACATGAAAATCACGTCAATGAGCGGCGTCAAATCCACCCGGGGCTCTTCTTCGAGTTCGTCAAACATATCTATCTCTTAAATCTCAGGCTGCTTTTTGCTCGTCTTCTTCCATCTTCTGGGCGCAGCGGCAAGGTTCTCGGCGGATATTTAAAGCTCTATAGCTGTATTCCACGGCCTCGATTCGAAGCTCTTTAACTTTGAGCATCAGGTAGTAATAAGCCATCAGCGCCGGAATCGCGACCACCAAACCCATCACAGTTGTGATGAGGGCTGTCCAAATACCGCCCGCGAGCATCGTGGGATCAGGAGAAACGTTCTCGGAAATAGTGCGGAAAACCGTCACCATACCGATAACCGTACCCAAAAGGCCCAGCAGCGGAGAAACGGCGGAAATTAACTTGAGCCAAGTCAGCGCATTGTTCACTGGCTTGAAATGCTTGTGGAACAAGTAAGCTACTTCCGCACGAATGTCGTCGGAGTGAGCGCCGTGCGTCATGACTATATCGCGCACGATGCATTCCAAAGGATTTGTGCTCTCTCCGAAGTAACGACGAATGCGCTCCGGTATCGCCTGGTCCATCCCGTGGAAATGCTTTTTAAATTTAGAGAGCACGCCTCTCAAATAAAGAAAATTCCAAACGGTAATGTAAAGAGCAAATACTCCGATAATTACCAGCGCAATACCGGCGCATCCGATCTGGTTGTAAATCTCTTTAATGTCCATGTTTATTTGTCATTACGGAAGTTTTTAAGAAGCTCTAAGGCCCAAGCTCCGGCTTGAGCCCGATCTTCGGCTGTCGGGTGCTTGGCGGCTTCATCCAATCTGGCCTGACGCTCCGGCGTCATCGGTTTTGCGCCGGGCATCTTGGCCATAGCGGCTAAGATCTTAGGGTCGATCTTTCCCTGCCAAACACGAAGACCCTTGAAGTTTTCGCATGGGAAAAGACCTGCTACCTTGTTAACCCAAGCCTGTCCGCGTTCGCTGTTGGGATCTCCGCCCATCGTTCCGAAGTACGCAATCGGTTTGGTCTTAGCCTCTTTCTGGAATGCCTGCCATACTTCATCCGGTGTACCTTTGTCGCACCAGAAACCGGCGAAGATAAAGTCGTAATTCTGAGAATTGACGTCGGTCGGCAGTTTTTTGAGATCGGCGCCGGGAATTGCCGAAGCAATTGCGCGGGCAATAATCTCAGTGTTTCCGGTAACGGTGGCGTATGCAACTAAAACTTTCATTCTCTTCCTCTCATTAAGCTTTGTACTTCTGCTGGAGGGCAAGGAATTTTTCTTTGGCGCTTTCAATTAACTTGTGTTTTTCGCGACCGACGTACATGGAGTAAGCAACTTCGCCGGAAGTTGTAAAGAAAGCGGCGAAGTGGCTTTCACGGCCCAAGAACGGCATAGTCACAAAGCCGATCTCGGAAATGTCGCCGTACTTAAAGTGACCTTGAAGCGGGCTCTTGCCTCCCATCAGATTGTAGTAGCCCATGGCTGCTTTACCCGTCACGAGTTTGGTCTCAACCTCGATGACGTTGCCGTGAGCAGTCACAATGAAAGTGATTTTTTCCCATTCGGCGATCGAGGCCCAAACGCTTTCAAAATCGGAGCCCGGAGCAAAGGTGGCAGAACCTTCGGGAAGAAGGTGTGCGGCTTCCTGAGCGGTCACGGAGAGTGCCTGAGCAATCGTCTCCAGTGTGACGGGACGGCCGCCGTTTAAAAGTTCATTAATTTTGTTCTGCTGTTCAACGATTGTTGTCATAGGTTTTCCGATCTAATTTATTGAAGAGTTGCTGAAAGATTTGTTTTTTGAAGCGGGAGTCGGATCGCGCTGTCGCACACCATGTCCACGAGCTCCAAATCATGAGTGATGACAAGAACGGCTTTGCCTTCGTCAGAAAGCTGTCGTAAGGCTCCGGCAATTCGATGAAGATTTGCTCCGTCTAAGCCGCTTGTCGGTTCATCCAAAATAATCACGTCCGGTTTTTTGGCAAACGCGCAGGCAATCACGAGCCTTTGCTGCTGCCCGCCGGAAAGTGAATGAGGATGACGATCTCTGAGTTCTGTCAGGTCAAAAAGCTGCATCAGCTCCTCGGCGGCTTGCTTGCCGCCGCGGCAACCGGCCGCTTCCAGACTGGTCAGAAGTTCATCAAAAACCGTCCGCATGTACAGCTGGTGGTCTGCATTCTGCAGAACCACCGCGACATGCTTAAGGCATTCCTGAGGTTTGACCTTCTTGCCTCTTATTTCTAGTGTCCCTTGGGTTGGTTTATTTAAACCTGTGAGAATCCGGGCCAAAGTCGTTTTGCCGGTACCGTTCGGGCCGAAAAGCCCTGTTATACCTTTGCGCAGTTCCAGGTCGGTGCCGTTAAAAATCTTCGGCTTTCTCGGGTAAGCAAACGAAAGATCCGAGACCTTCATTACGGTTTCTTTGCCCTCGGACAACGACAGAAGTTCGTGTCTTTTATCTTCAACATCGACTTTTCTTAATCCGTAGCGTTCTCGGACTTCGTCGCTGAGATCATCAAAAGTGCCCTCCTGGACGATTCTTCCTTTTTCCATCACGCAGACGCGGTCAGCAACGTCTTTTAACCAGTACAAGCGATGGTCGACAATCAGGACAGCAACGCCCTTCTCTTTTAACCGCAGAATCTCCTCGGCCAAATCCATCGTAGATTCCGGATCGAGGTTTCCTGTCGGTTCATCCAGAATCAAGACCTGCAGCGGTTCCATCATCAGGGAAGCCAAGCCGACTTTCTGTTTTTGTCCCTGAGAAAGTTCATGGATCGTATTCTTTAAAACGGAATTCAAGCCGAAGCGCTGAGAAGTCTTCGCGATGAGATCACGGATCTTATCGGGATGCATACCTCTGGACTCAGGCTTAAATGCCATTTCCTCTTCCACACCGAGCGCAAAGAACTGGCTCTCCGGATTCTGAAAGAGTGTGCCAACCCGGCTGCTGATCTCGTGCAGTTTCAGCGTTTGATTGTTTTGGCCTGCGACGCGAACGGTTCCTTTAAGTTCGCCTCCGAAATAATGCGGGCAAAGACCGTTGATCAGGCGAATTAAGGTGGATTTACCGCAGCCGGATACGCCAGTGCAAAGTACGGCTTCGCCGGGACGAACGGTCAAAGAAATATCTTCGAGCGCGTTTCTGTCGGAAAACGGATAACGATAAGTGACGTTTTTCAGTTCAATCATCTCATTGCCGCCTTAATGTCGGTAGGAAAGTAAATTTGAAGTAAAACTGCTCCCGTGCAGATTAAGAGGACAAGGCTAATGGCTGCGATGTCATGCTTCCCGAATCTCCTTCTGTGCATAGAACCCGAATTACTCCCGGCATGAAGACCTTTGAGTTCAGCTGCAATGCCCAACTCGTCACTGGTTTTGAGCGCTCTGAAGAGAAGCGGCGTAAACAAAAGACGCGTCGTACGAATCGGATGAATCGTGCACTGCCACGGATTGATCTTGAAACCTCTTATCTTCAAAGACTCCCAGATCTGCTTCACATCGCCGGCAAACGTCGGAATAAAACGAATAATCACAGCGGCCGGAAGATAAATAATGAACGGGAGCTTCAGCTGCTGAAGGCCGTTCAAGATGTTCTGCAGTCTTCCTGTAAAGGCCATCGGCAGAATTGTGTTCATCACTGTCAGGGCTCTCAGGAACGGAATGCACAAAGAGCCGAGTTCCAAACTTTTTCCCATAGAAGGAATGAACAGTGCCAAGATAGAAGCAAATCCGACGGACAGCGCCATCATAAGGAGCGCTACGGCATAGCTCACAAAAATCAGTTTGTAGCGGCCGAGTGCAAACAGATAAAGCAGTGATGTTGTAAAAAGCAGCAGCTGTGAATTCAGTGAAGAAAGTGCAATCGTCATCACTGCCGCCAAGGCGGCAATGAACATTTTGCTGCGAACATCCAGCCGCGTTAAAACATCGAACTTAGAAGCGGACGATGCCTGCATGTCTTAATTCCTTCATAGAACGGTAACCGGTGTAAAGACCGATCAAAGAACCGGCATAACCGATCAGGACAATCGGCAGAACTACTGCCATCAGGGCCGGAGATTCGCGCATCATGAGATAGGAAACGGCGAGCGACAATCCTTTGGAGAGGAAGTCAAAGCAGCCGACGCCCCAGAAAACAGCGCCTTTCCAGCCAAGGCTTTTAACAAACTTCATCACTGCTTCGGAGACTAAAGCGGCTGCCAGCATGGGCGGAATGAGTGTGACATTTCCGCCCAAGAGCAGGAAGTTCACCAGCGCGCTCACGATAACAAAGAGGCTCAGCGTTCCCGGCTGTCTCACTTTGTAAAGCATGATCACCAGCAGTGTGGTGAAAACCACATTTTTAAGCAGAAGACTGACAGGATTCATTCCTCCGCCCACCATAGCGATTAAAACCGTGGAGAGTTTTGCGGTCGCGGCAAAAACTCCGATCACCACGAGGTCACGAGCACCCCAGCGGTCACCGAACCTTCTGAGCCAAGAGCGGCTTTCTTTTCTCTCCAATGTCATTTCCGTCATGTTGTTTTCCGTTGAAATGAATCCTTATTACCGCTTAATACTTCGCGCTCAGCTTGAAGTTGAAATGGCGTCCGGGTTCGTAGATCGAATCGCCGTACGAATAAAGCTGGTTCGTAATGTTGATGGCCTCAGCGCTTACCATGTAACGCTTCTGCGGACCGAAGTGATAAGTGGTCGCAAAGTTAAGCGTTGTATAACCGGCAACGCGGGTCGTCTCATTAGCAGATGTCGAATAAGACTTAGATGCCGTCTTGCTTCTGAGATACGTATCCGTATTCCAGCGGCCGTTAAAGACTTCGAACTCTGTCTTCACGCCGTAGCGGGCCGTAAACCCGGCAACTCCGGAATCATAGGTTGAGACGCCGTTGCCCCATTCGGTCTTTCTGCGCAGCCAAGTCATGCTGGCATAGGGGAAGAAGTGGTCCGTCGGCTTAAAGTTGACGGAAAGTTCGGCACCGAAGGTTTTAGCCTTATCTGCGTTCACGTACCTATATTCTCTGGAGTTGAAATGCTCAGTAGAGATGTAGTCATCCGCAAGGTTATAGAAGAGAGCAAAGTCTGCTTCTACTGCTCTTCCGGCATAACGTGCTCCAACTTCAAAGTTGTTGGACTTCTCCGGTTTGAGACTGGAGTTCCCGTAGATAGTACCCCCGCCCATATTATTGATCAGGTATTTTTCCTGAAGGTTAGGAACGCGAAAGCCCTGAGACCATCCTGCTCTTAAAGAAGTATCTGGCAATCCTGTCCAATTCAGGCTCAAGTTAAAGACAGGACGGCTATTTTTATCACTTCCGACTTGACCAACCTTATCATCCGGCGCATTGTTGTACTTCGTGCCTGGAGCATATCCGTTTTTAACACCAACCGCTTTACTCAGCTTGGAATCTACCCACGTGTACCGAACGCCGTAATTCAGAGTGAAGTCCTGCGGCAGAGAAGTTTCCATCGACGCAAAAATCGCATTGGTTGTTTCTTTGCCCTTTACATAACGGTTTGTCACGGTATTGAGCATCGGCGCCATAGTTGTCTTGGCCAAGGTATCAGCTTCCAACTGATCCTGAACAAACTCGTAACCGGTAATCAGGAAATTCGATTCTCCCAGCTGCCAGTCAGCCTGAAGACTTGTTCCATAAGTTTTAATGCGATTGTCTGCAAGAGAGTCCGTTACGACTTTCATGCGTCCATTAGGCTGAGAAACATAATTTCTCATGTTCTTATGGTTCTTCTGCCAATAGCCATCCCAACGCAGACGGGTCAGGTATTCGTTAAGGTTCTTGCCTTCTGCAAAGAGTGCAACCTTGTCTCGCTTCCACTTCGGAATGCGAACAAAGAACTCGCTGTTCGGGTCTTGTTCGTATTCCCAGCTAGAGGAATTGATGTCGCTGTCAAAAGTATCCGCACGCAGACCGGCAGTGAAATGCTCATTGAAGTCGTAGCTCAAGAAAGCAGAAGCATTCTTCTGACGGAAGTCTGTACCTTTCTGGTATCCGAGCGGAGTCTTGATGTTTCCGTGGCTCTGATAACCAGCATCCAAATGGTAGTTCAAACCTTTATAGGTTCCGCCGAGAGAAATCGTTTCTGCCCAACCGTGACCGGCGCCGTTCCAAGCAACAGAACCCTCAGCTTCAAAAGGTTTCTTAGAACCCTTCTTCGTGATGATGTTCACCACGCCACCCAGAGCATCCGAACCGTAAAGCACGGAAGCCGGTCCTTTGATCACTTCAATGCGCTCAATAGAACTCGGATCGATCAGAATCGAGGCGCCGGACATGGATTTCTGTTCGGAAATCTTCTGGCCATCAATAAGAGTCAGGGTTCTGAAGGTATCCTCTCCGCGGATGGAAACGCGCTTTAAGCCCTGAGAACCGGCGTTATTGACCATGACGCCCGGAATGTCTTCCAGGAGCTCGCCTACGTTGCGGGCGGCAGATTCCTGGATTTCCTGGTTAGTCACAACCGTCACAGCCATTGGAACTTCGAGAAGCTGCTGTTCCACGCGGCCGGCGGTTACCGTCACTTCAGAGGTTTGAACGGTTTCTTCGGCCTGAAGTGCGAGCGAGCAAAAAGTCAATGCGGCTGCAGCCGTCAATTTGAAAGTAAGATTAGTGGTCATTTTGTCTGAGATTTGAAGTAGTCGAGGATGTGCTGAGTCATGCGGCCCTGCCAGAATTGACCGGGAACCGTCAGTTCAAAACGGTTTCCGACGGGTGCCAGGAGCCCTGCCTCAGTCCAGTTATCGATTAACGGATTCCACAAAGTTGCAAACTTCTCAGAAAACTCGTGAGCCAGTTGGGAAGGGTTAAAGAAATTCAATTCGAGCTGCTCAGCGACCGCGCGTCCCAGTTCCCAGAACAGAGGTGGTTTGGTCATCATGGCAATCGGTTTGACGCCGCTTTCGACGGCCTTGGCCCATGCATCCGGCTGGCGGTGCTGCATGAAGCCGTAACCGCTTAAGTTGCCGCCGGCGCCGGGACCGAAAGCTAAGCAGTCGGTGCGGGTCTTTGCGTAGTAGTTATAGAAATTGCGTTCACGGGTGTTTGAAGCCCAATGGGAGATGGAAAGACGCTTCCAGCCTGCTTCGTGCATGCTGTTTACCGCTTCCTGGAACATCGCAGCGCGAAGTTCATGATCCGGTCCGGGAGGAAGTTTGCCGTTCTGAATATATTTATAAAGAGGAGACTTCTCAAACACGCGGAGCTCGTAGCAGTCGATACCGTCAAGGTTGAGTTCTCGGCCTATCCGTAAGTCTTCTTTCCAAGTTTCCAAGGTCTGGAACGGAAAGCCGTAAATCAAATCAATCACGACAGCCGCCTGATCATAGCTCATCAGTTTCTCGAGCTGGCGAATCAAGGTTTCCTTATCTGAGCGGCGGCCGACAGCCTGACGAATCTTCGTATCAAAACTCTGGACCCCCAAAGAGAAACGGTTGGCGCCCCCGGCCAAAGCGGCTTCCATTTTGTCGGTTCCAAAACCGGACAAACGCCCTTCATAAGTGATTTCGCAGTCATTGGCGAGCGGAAGATAGCGGCGAACGGCTTTGATGATTCTTTCAATATCACAAGCTTCCAAAGCAGTAGGCGTACCGCCGCCGAAATATACAGCGTGTACGGGCTCACCCTTTTGCACCGGTTTGTCTGACCAAAGCTGAAGTTCTTTGATTAAAGTATCGGCAAAAGCGTTGCTTTCTTCTTTGTTTCGATACGGCTTGATATAGAACAAGCAATACAAGCAGCGAGTTTCGCAGTAGGGAACGTTGATGTAGGCAACGGTTCGGCGTGTACGAGGTTTAGAAACGAGTTCGGAAAGCACCTCCGGCATTTCCGTAGGCAGGAGCATGGAGCTGTCCATCCCCGGATGGATATCAATCTTTTCCGGAAACGCTTCGACAATCGGATTCTCAGAAACTTTGGCCAACCAACGACTGATGTCGTCCGGCACTCTTCTCTGGAAAGCATTAAACATCGGGACTGCTTTCTCTCGGTCAGTGTGTTGTGCTTGCATAATGCTAAAATATCGTATTGATAATGATTATCATTTGAATAAATTTAGCGCTAAGACAATTTTAATACAAACGATTATTATTATCGTTTACCCGAGTTTTAACCCTCAAAATGTATAAAAATTTAAAAACTCCCGATACAAATAAATTTTTGATAACCAATTACTCCGTCGAGTTAACTCGTTGTTCATAAAAATAATTATGTTTAGTGAAGCAATTTAAAGAGGAAATTTCAGTGGCTGATTTCAGTATTCCTGCACTTCGAATTGCCGGCATTTCAAAGAGTTTTCACGCCGGTAAAAATCAGAAAAAAGCACTTTCGGATGTCAGCTTTTCGATTGAACAAGGCGATTTTTTCGGCCTGCTCGGCCCTAACGGAGCCGGAAAAAGCACTTTGATCGGTGTACTGGCCAAGACTGTAACGCCTGACAGCGGAAACGTTTCTGTTTTAGGTTACGACATTCGCCGTGACTGGCAGCAATTCAAAATGGCGATCGGCATCGTCCCGCAGGAAATTACTTTCGATCCGTTTCTGAGTGTATGGGAGACATTAAGACTGCAGAGCGGATATTTCGGCCTGCGTCACAACGATAAGTGGCTCAACGAACTGCTTGAGGTTCTGGATCTTGCCGATAAAAAGAAAGAAAGCGTCATGCGCTTGTCCGGCGGTATGAAACGCCGCGTTCTAATCGCCCAGGCGCTTGTCCATAAACCGCCTCTGATTGTGTTGGATGAACCGACAGCCGGGGTCGACATCAACCTTCGCCACTCGCTTTGGACCTTTATGGAAGAGCTAAACCGCAAGGGACACACGATCATTCTGACGACCCATTACCTTGAAGAAGCAGAACGACTCTGCAGAAATGTCGCCATGCTCAATCACGGACGCATTGCAGCCTTAGAGAACACACGCGATCTTCTGAAGGAATACTCCAAAGACCGTGTTGTTTTTACCCTTTCGGCTCCTCTGCCCTCGGACTTTCCGATTCAGGTAGAAAAGCTTCAGGACGGATTCTATTGCCTGAACTACGACACCCCGGAAGGTTTAAGAATCCTGCTCGACGAGCTTCATAAGCGAGGCTTAGAGCCCGAAGGTTTAGAACTCGGCAAAGCCAATCTCGAAGAAGTCTTTATGAGGATTACCTCTAAATGAAATTCAAAATAGAACCTCAGCCTTACCGTCCCGGAGCTTCTTTTCTTACGCTTTTGGAAAAAGAGATTCTCCGATTCAAAAAGATTGCATTGCAGACGATTTTTGCACCGGTTCTCATGGGACTTTTGTATTTGCTCGTGTTCGGGCAAGTCTTAGCCGGCAAAATGCCGACTTTTGACGGCGTGAATTACCTGCACTTCCTTGTTCCCGGTCTCGTAATGATGACGATGCTGCAGAACGCTTTCGGAAACAGCTCTTCTTCGATGTTGTCTTCGAAAATCATGGGAAGTCTGATTTTTATCCAGCTGCCGCCCTTTGCCGGCTGGGAGCTGTCATTAGCGATGATCGGCGCCTCTATTGTACGTGCCTTAATCGTCGGCGCAGGTGTTTTGCTTGCTTCGTTCCTTTGGTCTCCTCCTCCGATGGACCATATTCTTTGGATTTTGGTCTTTGGGTTTATGGGCGCCGCTCTTATGGGGTCCCTAGGCCTTATCTGCGGATTATGGGCTGATAAGTTTGATCAGGCCGGAGCTTTTCAAAGTTTTGTTATTCTGCCGCTGACATTCCTGTCGGGTGTCTTTTACTCGATTAACCAGCTGCCGCCAGTTTTCCAGACGTTGTCGAGATTTAATCCATTCTTCTACATCATTGACGGATTTCGGTACGGGTTCTTCTCCCAAAGCGACTTCAATCCTTGGGTCAGCCTGTTCGTTGTAACGATCTCCGGCGTAGCAGCTGCAGTCTTTGCGACATATTTATTGCAGGTCGGTTACAAAATCCGCAAATGATTGTTAACGGAGATTAAGCACGAACAGGCTATTTGGACAGTCGACAAAATAAAGAATCGCCGGTTGCTCAGGTACCACGGCATATGAATACTCAGATCACTGCCGTTCCTTTCGGTTCCTGAGAGCCAGCTGGCTTCTTCCTTGCTCAACAAGCAGCGCTTGCGCAACAGAATGATCAACGCAAACTTTACCGACCGGCTGAAGCAGAGTTCCAAGCGATTTAGCCATCACAATGGCAACCGGAATACCGATAATGCTGCAAAAACAGCAGACAATCTGTACCAGAGAGAGTATGACCATCGGGATACCTAAGAAGATGACGTAGACTGCCTTCAGGATAAATCCATAAGTTCGCCAAAGGATATTTTTATTTGCATCGCCGTCTATCTCAGATTTAGAAACCATGTCATAGGAAAACGGCAGGAGCAAAAATTTCGAATACTGGATGAGACCTAGACCGATCGGCGCTGCGATGATCGTAACAACAAACAAAAGGCCAATCAGAAAAACGAGAGCCGCCGTAACAAAGCCTAGAAATGGGATGTTCCAAATAATATTTCCTAAGGTACGCATTCAATATTTCCAATCAAGTAAGAGGCAATTAAGCGGAGATATTTTACTGAAGAGGCCTTCCTGAACTCGGGTTAGACGGCGATAGGTCATTGTCCGCTACGAGTTTTTCTAGCCATCGCATAATTCAAATCATCGGCGCGAACTTGAGTAATCTTATTTCAACAAAAAGTGAGTTGTAAAAAAAAATCGACAGACGAATCAATGATTCTGCCTGCCGTTTTCCCAATGATTGCACGCTAGGTAAGATTGCATCGTTCAGGGAAAAAAAATCGTTTCACCACATATCTTGATTATTTAAATGGTATTTTCAAATTCTAATAATGATATTGCTTCTAAATCAACGTTTATTCTAATAAAACTGACAAATATGTCGCAAAAAAGCAAATAAGGTTAAAGAGTAAGGGATTTAAATCGAACAAATTCTTTCTTTGAGACATCAAATAGGATTTCTTGCTGCCTGCTGACAAAAACTCTCTTCTCGAGTTTGGCTTATATCTGTCGCCTAGCTATAGAGTTTAGGAGCCGCTCTTCTCTGAATCCTCTTTTGTTTTCCGAAGTTGCCAAAGCCAAAGTTCATAAAAAATAAAGAAGAAATTCTCTTTTCCTCCCCCGTACAGGGGTATCGATCAGCTGGCTGCCTCACTAGACTGACTATTGTCTATCAAGAGGTTTTCACATGAAAAAACTTTTACTCACTTCTGCCCTTCTAGCCGCACTTCCTTTGGTTGTCCAAGCTTCTGATGTCACTTTTAGAGCTGGGACTTATGAGGCTTCTGCCGATGGAATTCACGGCCCCGTTGTAGTCAAAACAACCTTTTCAGAGCATAAAATCGATTCCATTCGGATCGTTAAGCAAACGGAAACCGAAGGAATTGGCACTGTAGCAGCTTCCGAGCTTCCGAAAAAGATTCTTAATGCGCAGTCAACTAAGATCGACGGCATTGCAGGAGCTTCGATAACTTCCAAGGCTATTTTCTCTGCGGTAAATAAATGCATTGAACAAGCAGGCGTAAAGCCCGACCAACTCATCCCGGTAATCGCTAAAAAACAAACCAAAGAAGAAAAATTGTCAGCAGATATGGTTGTTGTCGGAGGAGGCGGATCCGGAATGGCTGCTACGATCGAAGGCAGAATGAGGGGATTAAAAGTAGTCCTCGTTGAAAAAATGCCTTACATCGGCGGAGCTGCCGCGATTTCGGGAGGCCAAGTCGTTGCTCAGGGATCAAAACTTCAGAAACAATTTGGTTCAACCAAAGACAGTCCGGAATCCATGATGAAGGACTTCCTTGCCAACGGGCATAATCTTAATGACAAACGCATGCTGTCTTTGTACGCTCATAATGTTGGACAAACAATCGATTGGCTGCATGACAAAGTCGGAGTGAAATTCATTCCAAATGATTTGCCTTATCTTGCGGAGTATTCGCATCGACGCGCGCTGGAATTCCAAGGGGGAGCCAAGACGATGGCTCAGCATCTTAAGAAAGTGATCAGCGAGAACGGTGCCAATGTTCTTTACAACACACGTGTACAAAAACTTTTGACAGACGACAAAGGAAATGTCACAGGGGTGCGCGCTGTCGATAATAATGGCGTGACTTACACTATCACTTCAAAGGCCACTCTGCTGACAACCGGCGGATTCGGAAATAACAAAGAAATGCTTTCCGAACCGGTCAAGAGTGCCCTGTATTATGGGCCTGTCTCTTCAACCGGCGACGGACATCAAATGGCCTTGTCTTTAGGCGCTAAGACCCAGCTGATGCAGTATGGAAAACGTTATCCAAACGGTATCGAAGTCTCTCCCGGAAAAGCAAAATCCACGATTTATGCCAACGTCGGTGCCTTCGACCACTCAGGAATCCTAGTAGACGTTAACGGGAAGCGATTTGTCAATGAAAAAGCGAGCAATCGCCATATCTTGGACCCGATGATGAAAACCTCCAACAAACAGGCCTACGTATTTATGGATGAAGGCTCTTGGAAAGGTTTTTACAAACGCCTTCCCGAAACAGGTGTTTTCCACGAAGACGCTGATAAGTATTTAGCACAAGACGGAAAGTCGTCTCCTCTCTTTGTTAAAGGCGCTACGCTCGAACAAGCTGCTAAGAAAGCGGGGATCAATGCTGAAAATCTTGCTAAGACCGTTGCTCGTTACAACGAATTCGTAAAAACCAAGAAAGACGCTGACTTTAACCGTCCCCTCCAATACATGAAGAGCGAAATCTCTTCTCACGGACCTTATTACATCGTAGAGCAGAAACCTAGATTCGCTACTACGATGGGCGGCTTAGTCACTAACGATAAACTCAATGTCGTTCGCAAGGATGGCAGTACGATCGGAAATCTATACGCTGCCGGTGAATTGGTCGGGGGCACAATGGGAGATGATTCTCCTGCCGGTGCCAATGTCGGTTGGGCATTAACCAGCGGTAAATTTGCAGCAGACCGTATTGCTGATCAAATTAAATAAGAGTTCCTCTACCGTCCTGGAAGACCTTGTGAGATCCACACAAGGTCTTTTTATGTCTTATCCCGAAAACGGAATAAACCTTAAGATCGAGCTGCATTTTTACCGCTGATGCGACCCATTACTAAGCAATTTGCCAACGAGCCTCCGCCGATCCTGTCTTTACCAAAAATACCTCCCACAACCTCTCCGGCCGCAAATAAACCGAGAACTACTCTGCCGTCCTTGTCAAGAACACGAGCCTCTTCATCGGTCTTCAGTCCGTCCAGACTCGTATGGACATAAATATTTTCTTTTCCCCAATAGAACGGAGGTTTTTCAATCCGCTGGGTAAATACCGTTTTACCGAATTTATCTCTCCCGGCTTCGACAGATTGGTTATATTCATCTAAAGTTTTACGAAGCTTTTCTTCCGGAATTCCCATCCCTACCGCCACCTCACGGATAGAAGAGGCTTTCTTAACAATTCCGCTCAGTAGTTTGACTCCAAGAGTCGCTCCTTTCTCGGACTGCGTATCTGTAATGACAGTGAATTCAGTTTTCGGCCATTCCAAAATGACCTCTACGATCTTATGCCATGGAAGATTTTCATCGACAAATCTTTCTCCCTCAGCATTTAAATAAATGTCGCCTCCAGCATAGTCAAGAACCCGACCGCCCCAAAAAGGAACAATCTGATACCCGTTCCCCTGAGTAACTTTTAAACCGATTTTCTCTCCGATATCTAATGCATCTCCGTCTGCACCGTCCCAATTATTTCCCCACGGATTAGCACTGGTTTTTAAATTGATTCCAAGGCGACGATCATAGTCGAGACGCCTAAAAACATTAGCAGTCGAACCGCCGGTTGCCAAAACCAACGACTTGGTTCTAAAAGTTTTATCCCCCTCTGGAGTGTCAGCCAACACAGACCAGCCCTCAGCGATTGGGATTAGCGCTAGAAGTCGATGCTCAAGAAAAAGCGGGATATTCTCCTGCACACGAGCATGATTCAAAATCATGACATAACTTCTGCCTGCTGAATTTCCCGGCATAGCAAACCCACGTGCGCGCAAGCCGGATTTAGCCTGAAAAGGTTCTCCGAAAACCACACCCTTCGCCTCTAACCAATCCAATCCCTCTTCCGAATAAAGGGCGATTTGTTCCAAAATTTCAAGATTTCCTTTTCTTTCACCTAATTCATAGGCATCTTTGACGAAAAGCTCGACGCTGTCTCGAAGTCCTTTACTACGTCGTTTATCCCCTCTAATCATGGCTGAAATTGTCCCGCTGGAAAAAAGGGTGTGTCCTCCGATTAAAGGTCCTTTTTCTAAAATCAAGACTTTTTCTGCACCATTTTCCTTGGCAGACAACGCGGCACAGAGACCTGCCATCCCGCTGCCGACAACGATCACGTCCCATTCAAGTTCTTCCGGGAAGGCTTTAGGCAAGTAAGCTGATGAAACGCAAAGAGGAAAATAAGTAATTAAACTCCTTCTGGAAATCATGGAGCCTTCTCCTTAAAAACGTCTCCGGGCACTTTCTGAAGCCATTGATAAGCTTCTAACCGAGATCTCACCCCCAGCTTGCCGTATGCGTTTGAACAATGCATTTTTACTGTTTCTTGTCCGATTCCCAGTTGATCAGCAATTTCACGATTGCTCGCCCCTTTGGCTGCGAGCACAATGACATCTTTTTCCCGGTTCGTCAAAGAATTGAAGGTTTCTTCAAACTTTTCCTCTTCTTTTTTCTGCCTCCAGTATTGACGAGATCTTTCGCAAGCCTTGGAAACAGAGTCTCGAAGTTTGAGAGGATCACCGCGTTTTTCGAAAAAATCTACAGCCCCATATTTCATGGTATATACGGCCGTTTCGATATCTCCGTGACCCGTCAAAAAGATAATGGGTAACTTATTGCCTCGTACGTAAAGCGCTCGCTGCAATTCAAGGCCCGTCATCTCAGGCATTCTTATATCGAGCACAAGACAACCAGGGACGCGGGGATCGTCTTCTTCCAAAAAGCGAACCGGATCAGCCCAATCTTTCACCTCATACCCGCACATAGATAAAAAGAGCTTTTGGCTCTCCCTGAACGCGTCGTCATCATCAACTAAACGAACCAGCGGAGAAATTTCGGACATAAACTTTCTATCCTCCTATTTGAGCAGACTGACCTTCCGGCAAGATGTCGAACCTTAATGCAGCTTTCAATTTTTTGTCAGCTAATTGAAAACTTAACGATGCTCCATGACGATCACAAATTCCGCGGCAAATACTCAAACCAATCCCAAGACCAGTCGTTTTTGTAGAGACGGAATAACTTTTCTCATTAATCATTTCAAGCTGAGACTGAGACATTTGAGAGGCTGGATTTTCGATTTCACACAGCCATTGTTCTGCTTTTGCGTCTTTTGATATCTTAACGTGAATCGTGCCGCTAACGTCGTCAGATAACGCATCAGCCGCATTCCTAAGAAGGTTCAAAAAAAGAATTTGCAGCTCCAAAGCATTCCCTTTTATCGGGTAGTATGTGCGGACGGACCAATCAAAAACAATCTGATTTTCCAATTGTCTTCCGCGCTCGGCGATCAAAGAACCGGCTGACTTCTTAAGCAGCAGAGCTAGATCACAATCCTCCTGGCGTGAATAATTATTTTTAGCGTACCCCCTAACACGGTCAATGATTTTTGACATAGTTAAAACCTGCTCTTCAATACCATTGAGTGCTTTTTGTTTTACTTCTTTGGAAAAAGGTATTTTGGACGAGCTCTCCATCTTCAGCAGCGTCACATAGGTTCTAATGCTTCCTAACGGAGAGCTGAGTTCGTGGGCAATCATGCCGCTCATCTGCTGCACAATAGAACGTTTCTCGTAAGCATTCAGCGCTTTTCTGACTTTGATGGCTTTAGCTTCAAAATTGTCTTTTTCCAAAAGAGCATTGGCAAGCATTGCCGTACGTCTTTTAATAAGAACATTCAAACGGAGTTCATTCAACAGCAAAAATACGAACAAAAGGAACACAAACCAGACGGCTCCTTTATGTCGTTCATACAATGCAGCCGGCGTAATATCTCGAAGATACCGGTAAGGTCCTTCTTTCAATCGCTCAAACAATTCCATGATCCGGCGTTCACTAACATTTGGCACCCACTGGCGACTCAAATCTCCGCCCGTTTTATACAACGCAATCGTCAGGTCTTTCACTTCTTCTCGCGGCGTACCCTCCGCCGCCCACAGGCTGATATCCGGAAATAGATCTGTGGAATGCCTACAGTCAA
The DNA here is from genome assembly GCF_057870745.1 of Parasutterella sp. Lineage (NCBI taxonomy): Bacteria > Pseudomonadati > Pseudomonadota > Betaproteobacteria > Burkholderiales > Sutterellaceae > Parasutterella > Parasutterella sp. The sequence goes on from NZ_DBMALT010000002.1 coordinate 67,723, forward strand.
GCGGAGAGTCTTTCTTTTGATGAACAATTCGAATCAATCCCTTCTTAATCAGACCTTGTTCTTCAAGGTTTTCCAGAAGACAGGCAGGAATAATTCCGACATCTGCTTTTTTATTAAGCAGTGCGCTTAGTACGTCAGGATATGCGTTATTGCTGAAGGATATCTTCGAAAAAAAGTGTTCATCATCATAATGATTTTTCTTCAATTCATTGCGAACGCTCAGCCAGCTGTCAATCGTATTCGGAAGACCGCTCTGCGCTGTTTTATGTTGCAGATCAGCAAGAGATACGAGTTCTTTTCTGTCATTCAACACAGCGAGCGCTGCACCGACAGACTGTTCAGGGTCCCCGCTCTTGAGATTGATTCGAGTAGCAATTTTGTAGGTATTTTGTGCCGGAGAACCGTCTATCGTGGCAAAGAAACCTGTCGGAGCCAAAATAAAATCCGGTTTGTCTTTTCTCAAGGCATCAAGACCATCAGCAGCTGAAAATGTTATGGTTGCTACGTGATATTTGGGAAGACTTCGCCTGAGCTCGGAGAGCATTTTTTGAAGTTCGATAACATCTTTGGGATTGACAAGCGTATCAGGGATACCAATTGTCAAAGAAGGCTGCGAAATTTCTATCGGTGCACTTGCCGCATTCGCTTGAACTACTAAAGGCTGAGAGAAAAATAATCCAACGACAAAAATCAGTTTGCCGACCACTCCTTTCTCCGCCAAAAAGAAAAATTCGACAAAAAATCCTTGACTCTGAGGTTGTTCAATCATTTTTGTTTTTTCCACCCATTCGGGGGTATCAGAAAAAGCCTTCAAATCTCAAAATACTTCCATACGAGATCAATCAATCTCAGTTTTAAATTCTATTAGGAGTCCATAAGATGCAAAAAGCCAAACTTTCCCTTATCGCAGCCGCTCTTCTCGTTCCCGCATTCGCACTTTCTGCCTATGCTGCAGATTTTGTTCGCCCTATGCCTACCCACCCGATCCAAGCCGGTCCAACTCTTCTTGGCGGTGAACAGCCCGTTATTTGTTCTCCCCTTGTAGGCAAAAATCTTAAAGCCATCAAAGCAGAAGCGAAAACAGTAAAAGCTCTGAATCCGGACATGGTTGAAGTTCGCGCCGATTATTGGGACTTCATTGAAGATACCGATAAAGCCATTGAAGCTCTCCAAGCAATTCGTAATATTATCGGCGACACACCGATTCTTCTGACAGTCCGTGTCGCGGAGGAAAGAGGTTTCAAAAAAGTTGGTCAAAAACCGAAGTTTGATTTTTACAAGAAGGCCGCAGCTCTCAAACTACCTAACCTGATTGACGTCGAATTGGTGTATGGGGCAGACACTATTAAAAATCTCAAAAAGGATTTAAACGGAGTCCCTGTTGTCGTTGCCTATCATGATTTGAAAGGTACTCCGAGCAGCGAAGAAATTGCTAACATTCTCAAAAAGGAAATTGATGCTGGCGGCGATGTCGCCAAAATCGTGGTGAAACCCAATTCTCAAGCCGATGTTCTCCGTTTCCTCAATGGAACACTTGAATTTAGAACGAAGAACCCTGCATATCCGGTCATTGCTTCTGCCAGTGGGCAGGAAGGAAGAATCACTCGTTTAGCCGGCGGCCTTTTTGGTATTGATTTGACGTTTGCATCCGGTGTTAAAGGCTCCAATCCCTGGCAGATGCCGGTTCAGACAGTACAAGAGATTAACAAGGTCATCTATCCAGTTACTAAGAAGTAATGTTTTCTCCGCCGAAAAATCGAGTATCTGGTTAGATTAACTCGATGAGGTGATGCTCCGGCTCAAAAGTCGGAGCATTTTTGTTCAGTGAACGTTGCTGCACAATGCTAGAGAAAATGTGAAAAAAGTATTGCTTGAGTGAGTCTTCGCGTATCAGCTCCAACAAACGCTAGGTATAGATAAATTTGCCACGGTTTTCCAAGACAGACATTCCATTTTCAAAGGACTTAACGATAGTGATGCGTCTGACTGCTTTAGCATTCACGGTAACTTTAATTACTTCTGAGTCGCTTTTTTCTCCAATGCAAAATGATCGAAAAAGATATATGTTATATAGCTTCTCCCCTTTCGGACTTTTCCCATTCTCGCAGAAAAAAGGAAGCTCTTCCGAAGTTGCTCCCAAGTTATGAAGAAATTCAGAGACATTGAAACGAATAATATCAATGAGACAAGCTTCTTCGGGGAATTCTGAAGCTGAGAGTGTAATCTCTCGGCTATAGCGAAAAATGGAATCACAAGCATATGGCGTCAGCTTAGAATGCTGGAAGTTTTCCGATAACAAACAGTTATCCCCTTGGAAAATATCCTTGCTGCCAATGGGAAGCTCTTTAAGAGACACAAAGCCGAAATTTTCCTTTGCGCACCCAAGTTTCTTCTTACCCATAAAAATAAATAGCCTTCTATCCGGAATCCATCTTCTAAATATCACATTGGAGAGCCAATCCCTAACAATTTCCTTAAAGCGGTCTTTGAATATGTAGGCAATCACGAGAGCGAAGAATAAATTCCGGCTCAAAGACCCATATTTGTCTTGATAGAAGAATGCCACCACCGTCGCAAAAAGCATCGATAGTGCCGCCGCTGATCCGTAAATAGAATGCGTAAGTAAGGGAGCACCTTGCTTATAACGAATGTCAAGAAAAAGAGAACTCTGAACAAGTTTTTTCAGAAAGGACCATCGCATCAAGAATGCCGATTCCTTACTCTCTCCTTCGATTGATTCAACCGGAAAGCGGCTTGCGCGGTATTTCTCAACTTCCTGCCAAAAAGACAATATTTTGTTTCTCGGCTCACCGATGCAGACTTCATTGAGATCTCTAAGGCAGAACGCGGTCACCACAGTGAGATATTCGTCAAGTTTATCGAGCAGCCGAACCTCTCGTTCTGAATTTTCTTGTGAGAACTTTATGTTTCTAAACTCATCAAGCAGCTTATAGACAGTCTGCAGAAAAGTTTCAGTTTCTTCCGCGGACAGTTCTTGTTTCTCCATCAAAGAGCGGCTGCTCTCTTGAAGTGCAGTTTTATATTTGAGACAGAAGCGTTTGAAGAAATCATCAAATTTCTCCTCTTTGCCTGAAGATATTCTCCGAGCAACAAGTTCCTTGAGGAGACCATCCAGACTAGGGCTTTGCTCACTCAGACTAAGGTAGCACTTCAGATTATGTTTGAACTCTTCTTTTTTGAAATTATTTTCCGTGATTTGAAGCGCGCCGGAAAAAATAAAGAATGTGTCAACCCGGTACTTGAGTTTTTTAGTTTTATCTGTGATGCGGATTTTTTGCTTAACTTCGATTTGTTTTTTGCCGTGCTGCTTAATCGCGTCTATGAGCATGAGTTCTCCTGCAAAATAAACCGACTAAAGAGGATGGAAAAACATCGTGTCGCAAAGTCTTAGGAAACTTTGCGGCACAGCGTATCATTATTTCGTTAGAAGAATCCGGGAGTGATGCCGAGCCATTTAAAATAAGTTGCTCCGGCAAGCATCAAACCGAGCCAGTAGAGAAAAGACATAACGAAGCCATAGTAGAAAGATTCGCCCATCGTATATTTATTTGTACCGTAAAGCATTGCGTTCGGTTTAGCATTAAACGGGAGGCTCCAGCAAACGTTAATGCAGAGTGCCACAGGAATCGCTAACGAAAGAATATCGATCTTTAATTCCTGCGCAATACCAATAACTATCGGCATGAAAATAATCGTCCTCATGTTCTTGCTTTGGAAAATGAAGTGACTTGCGATAAAGATGCCGGTCAGAAGAGCATACAGACTGAAATAGCTCATAGAAACCAGTCCTAACCCGTCCATCATAGCTTTGGTGAGAGTGTCCATCAATTTAGTAGCTGTGAGTCCTGCCCCAAGCGCATAAGCTCCCGCGGAGAAGATCATTAGATGCCAAGGGATATCAACATCGTTCCAATTTAGCAATTTGAACTGTGGTGCAAGCATAATGACGGCGCCAGTCATAGCCACAACTGTTGCATTGATGCCGTGAATTTTATCCGTGGCCCAAACTAAAAGTACCAAACCGAAGATAGCGATTGCCTTTAGCTCGTCCATCTTGAACGGCCCGAGCTCCTCATATGCCTTTTGAAGGGATTCCATGCCGCCCTGCAGCTTCGGCTGTTTGTCTTCTTCGGATACGGGAAAGATAAATCGCATGCCGAGTCCGTACCCGATAATTCCAAATCCAATAACAAGCGGAAGGCCGGCCATTAGCCAATCAAAATAGTAAATCGTGCATCCGGCTCCCGCGAGCAAAGCGATTGCAAGAAGGTTGGCACCGGAACCAGTCATAAACGCGTTGCAGCTGGCGTTGATCATGACTAAGTTGTAAAGTACCAAATTTCGAGAGAAGTTATTCGTTGTATCAGTCCCCGGAGCACCGTAAACAGCAGAGATGACCATGAAAAGCGGCATCATAAGCGCAGCTTTCGCTGCTGTGGCGTTTACAAACGCAGCCAAAAGAACGTTAATACCAAGAAAAGTCAGAAAGATTGCTGAGGCATTTCGTCCAAAACGAAGAATCAGCCAAAGCGCTACTCGCTTAACTAGTTGTGTCTTCACTAAAGCGCTTGCAAGAACAAATGCTGAAACGTTTAACCAGATAACCGGATCCCCCAAGGTTGCCATTGCCGGTTTCGCTTTTAAAATTCCTGTCAGCACAAGGCCGCAGATTAAAAGCATTGAGGTAACGTAGTTCGGCAGCGCCTCGCTGATCCAAAGAAAAAGAGCTGTTGCAAAAAGGGCAAACATTATCTCTTGTTTCTGATTCAGAATGGGGATTTGTACGACATACGCAAGGACAAAGAACAGAATTGCAGCAATCGGTAGTCCCCATTTCTTAAAAAATGCCCCGGTTTTAGTGAGCTTTTTCTTAGGAAGCCGATTTAGAGAGTAGCTGTTTAAATCCAGAGGGTCGTAATTGGTTTGGACGGTGCTCGTTGTCATAATTTTTACGGTGGCTGTTTAAAACCACCGTTCCGGTTAATTCCAATAAAACTTTAGTTCATGCCGAGAACTTGTTTAGCAGCTTTTAGATAGTTTGTATTGGGCAGCTCTGAAATACCCAGAGCCTGCGTCGCTTTTTTCATGCCTTCATAATTCTCGCTTTCGCAGCAGGCTGTCTCCACCATTGCGCCATTGAACCAAACCTGAGCATATTCGCAGATGATTCCTTCAACTGAGAAGCCATAGCGTTTCTTTTCCACACGTACGACAGCTAGGTCCGAATTCTTTTTGGCCATATCTATAAACTCCTCAAGGCTGTAAACGTCTTTTGTCAGCTCAAGCGGGACTTCGAGATGTTTGAGGATTTCGGCCAACTCTTCCTGTTTGACGGGGAATTGGAATTTGCCGCGAGGTTGGAAAATTTCGTAACCATCTGGCGTTTCTCCGACTTTGGTTTTAATGTCAAGCAAACCGTCGCGAACTTTGACATTGGCTTCGTTGGTGCGTCGAGAGAGGAAATAAACCTCCTCCGGCATCACGCGAGCAGCGTAAAGCGTGGCTTTGCATTTCCACATATGTTCCTGAACGCCGGCAATAATATCTTTTCCAAAGACGCGAAATTCAGCGCGGGGAATGATTTTGGCCGCTTCATCAGCACTAATTGCTTTATTTTTGTCGTATGGATTTGTCATTTGATTACCTACTTATTCCATGTGGTGTAAGGATGAGAGACGAGGTTGGAATTGAAATAACGAGGATCTGAAGAGACCTCTTCGCCAAGCCAGTCAGGTTTCTCGAAGGATGTATCTTCGGAGGGAATTTCTATTTCAGCTACGATCAAACCTTCATTAACCCCATGGAATTCGTCTATTTCCCATGTAAGCCCGTTCCCTGCCGGAATCTTGTAGCGAGTTTTTTCGATAATCGGTTTTTCTGCAAGCTCATCGAGCATCTTGACGCAGTCGTCATATGGAATTGAATATTCAAACTCAAGGCGTGTGCAGCCGACCGTCAATCCTTTAACCGTAAGGAAAGCCTTGTCATTGATTGTTCTGATACGAACTGTGCGTTCCTTAACGCTGTTCAGATAACCTTGGCGGTAATGAGTGCCGACTGCGTTTTCACGCCATCCGTTGCCGATGACGAGAAATTTTCTTTCTATTTCTTTTGCCACTTTAAAACTCCTTGATTTCGATTAAAAGCTACGAGTAAATTCTGAGCTTTAGGCGGCAAATTTAAAAATTATCAAATCATATGCTTCCCATAAGAAATTCTTATAAGTACAACTCAAATTTGATCTTTCGGCTTCATACTCTCTGTAAGGAGGGAGATAAATTCGAAAGCTGCCGGAGAAAGTTCACGTTTATCGTTGTAGCCAAGAAAATAATCCGCTGTAACAGAAAAATTTTCTACCGAAAGCATAATCAGCGATTCTCGTTTTAATTCCTGTCTGACTGCTATTGATGGAAAAGCCGCTGCACCGAAACCTCGCGCAATTAGTTGTTTAGAGCTTTCAAGACTATTAACTTCAATAACAGGCGTCGAGAGGAATTCATAAACTCCGACACATTTAAACCACTCCTCGAGCTTGGAACGCATACGACTCCCTTTTTGACGCATGACAAGATAATTTTCCGCGAATTCTTTTGCAGAAAGCGACCTTTTCATTGCGGCTAGAGGAGATGTAGGTCCACAGACACAAACGTACGGCTCTTTGATAAGCAACTTCTGTTTGCAGTGCTTGAGATTTTTCACGTGGCGGCTTAAAGCTACATCTGCAAGCCCCTCTTCTACGAGGTGCGTAACGTAGGCAGAGTCCCCCATTTCCAAACGAATGGAAATCAGAGGATATTTTTTATAAAACTCCCCAATAAAGGAAGAAAGAAAATAGTTACCCATCACTGCGCTGGCGGCTATCGTGAGCTCTCCCGTCAAAAGGTGATTCAAATCACTAAAGACGTTTTCGATTTCACGAAAAATCCCAAAGAGCTTCTGAGTATAACTAAACAAGATTTTTCCTTTAGCGGTCAGTCGTATCTGACGTTTACTTCTATCGAAAAGCGGATTGCGGAGTGCATGTTCGATCCCCTGAATTTGCTGAGAGACCGCTGGCTGCGTCATATAAAGCGCCTTTGCCGCTTCAGTAAAACTGCCTAGACTGGCAACTACGTGAAACGTTTTGAGATGCTCTAGATTCATTCGGGTGATTCCGAACTGATTTTTGTGCATACAGACGCTCCCTGCTTTTAGAAAACACTATTTGAGAATTCGGTCTGTCCTCAGTTTACTTGATGAACCACAGCTCATTTGGCATAAACATGAAATAACAGCCTGAATTCTCGAAAGAACGGGAATTCAGGCTGAAGGACTGCATGTTAAGGAGATAATTTAGAACCTATGCACCACACCCAAGGAAGTATTCCATCCGCTCAATCCGGGCGCTAGATTTAAAGCGTTATGTGCTTTTCCCCATGCTCCCTGAACGTACATCAGCGTCCTCTTAGAAAAGTTGTACAAGTATCCGCCGCCGATACTGTAAGCGTTGAATTGTTTATCCAAGTCGTCTTCAAGTTTGTCATCGTTCTTGTTTTTGCCAAAGACGTACTGGCCTTGAACCATTAAGTCTCCGCCAGGCACTTTTACAGACGTTGAGAGTGAGAAAGCATGGTAGTTATTCGCTCTGCCCGCGTTGTAGGCTTCTGCCATCTTTTCTTCAGCAAATTCAATTCCGGGCAAAGCAGCATGCTGTGCAAATTCATACGCACCGAACACTTTGAAGGTTCCGAAGTCGTAAGAGGCCCCGAGGTTCAAAAGACGAGTCTTTTCTTGGTCTGTGGCACCTTTGTGGTCCAACAGTTCGTAGATCACATCGACGGAAAGTTTGTCTTTGTTATAGGTCAGCCCAGCGCCGTAGTAATGAGAGTTATGCGACCACTTTTTCTCATCGGTATCCGTTCCGTTCGAGTACATCAGGTGTCCTTGAATACCTCCGAACTCCGGCGTCACATAAGCCACAGAGTTGTTGTAGCTGTCGGTCAGATAGAAGGCTCCATACATATTGCCGATCGTTGAGAACGAAGTGGAATATGCAGCTCCGCCTAAGATGCTGAACGTTCCACAGTCCGAAGAGAGTCCCCGAAGCGTCCGAAGCCTAACTTACCCCAATCGCCGCTCAAACCTAAAGCCGTCTCACGATTGAATGCCTTTCCGGCCACAGCCTCTGAACCGTTGCTTAAGTTGAAGCCCTGCTCCAGCTTGAAATACACACTGTTTCCGCCGCCAAGATCCTCTTGGCCCATCAAGCCCCAACGATTGCTCAGCCAATTGCCGTTGGTCATTTGAACTTTGGCGGATTGATGCTGCAGTTTGCTGACGGAAACGCCCCCGTCAAGAATTCCGTACAGTGTCACCGACGGTTCTGCCATGGCAGCAGAACCGATAGCCATGCCGACCGAAATCGCTAAAAGATGAAGGTTTTTCATTTAGAAGCTCCGATCATTTGATGACGTGGCAGTTTTTGCAGAGATTCTGCTGAGGCTGATGCTCTCTATGGCATTCAAGGCAGCTTACGGTGTCTCCGTAATGCGGAGAGTTGTGATAGTTCTTCTCATTGACGTTAGCAGGAAGCTGGATGGAAGAAGATTTTCCGTGGCATTGGATACAAGTAGTGTCCTGAGGAGTCTGCATTAGCTGTGTGTTGTTATGGCATTGAGCGCATTGAACATTAGCGTGGAGACGAGCCATTGATCCGGACATGGTTTGGTTTTGTGCGAAGGCGGGGCTAAGGAGGATGGAGAAAGCGGCCGCCATAGATAACACGATGTATTTCATGATTTTTTCTCTCTTAAAGGTTGGCTGCGACAGATCTTCCGGCGATGCGGCCCATAACAAGGCAGTCAGTAGAAGAACAGCTGCCTAAACGGTCCAAGCCGTGGACACCGCCGGTAATTTCGCCGGCTGCATAGAGATGAGGAATGGGTTTGCAGGTCTTCGTGCTGATCACTTGAGCCTGATCGTTAATGCCGATGCCGCCCATGCAGTAGTGAAGTTTCGGCCAGAATCTCATTGCGTAGAACGGAGCCTTCAATTCGACTCGCTTATCCAGAGGACGACCAAAGAGCTCGTCTTTACCTGCTGCTACCATCTTGTTCCATTCAGCGATCTGCTGTTTCAACGGCTCAAGCGGGGCTCCGTAGAATTTGGCGAGAGCTTCAACGGTGTCAAACTTCTTGACCGTACCTTCGCGGAAACTTGCTTTGAAACCAGGACGATTAACTGTGGTCTCTTCAGAACAGAATCCGAACGGCATAACCGGCTTGCCCTGCTGGTCAACGCACTTCATTTCGGCCTCTGAACGTTCTCTGCGAGAAGCCAATTCATTTACGAAGCGTTTTCCGTTTCTGGCGTCCACCATGATGCCTTCGGCAAAGATGTAATCGGCAAAAATCGAAGCGGCGCCGGCGCCGAATTCATCAGGCGTTGCCCACGGACCGACCTGATAAATGTCTAAAAGGACCGGCATCGCGCCAAGTCCGAGGAGCATACGGACGGATTCAGATGTGGCGCCCTTCTGGCTGGTACTTTCGAGTGTGGAGTACTGCGGAGTTGAAGCGGAAATGAATTCATTGTCAGCGCCCCAGCCGCCTGTCGCAAAAACCACGCCCTTCACTGCCTGCACTTTGTAGGTGTTCTTATGTGTCTTCTTGTCGAAATCATATTGGCCTTCGACTTCGACACCGCGGACAACGGCGTCTTTATCTGTGAGAACTGCACTGCAGAAGCTCTTATTTCTGAATTCAACGCCGTGATCCTTCAGCCACTTGTGCATAGGAACGCAGATACCGCCGCCGGCGTAGTTTTCTGCAAAGATGGTTCTCGGAGCGCTGTGGCCGCTGAGACGGATGACTTGATCGGCAAATTTGACGCCGCATTTCACCATCATGTCGTAACAAGCCGGAGACTCTTTCACAACGGCCTTGACCAGGGCCGGATGGTTCAGACGCTGGCTGACTCTCAGCATGTCCTCTTCCATGAGTTTCGGGCTGTCTTTAATGCCCTTGCTCTTTTGGAGTCCGCTTCCTGCCAAGGAAATCTGTCCTCCATTAATGCAAGAGTTGCCTCCGAAAACATTCATTTTTTCCAGCACTAAAACGGATTTGACGCCGTTTTCCAGAGCACTGTAGGCGGCAGCCAGACCTGCAAAGCCACTGCCGATAATGACCACGTCATAGGTTTCGGTCCAATCATCTTTTTCTGCTGCGCTGATAGCCGGTACGGCACTGCATGCCAGACCGATCAGAGAACTTCTGATGAGACTTCTTCTTGAGATGAGGTGAGATTGCATGATTTCTCCTTTAAGTTCACCACATTCTCTTTATTGACTTTTATTTTCTCTATTAGAGAGAATTTAACATCTTAAAACGAATATTAAAATTCCTTAACGGAAATTTTTATTGGATCAAACCCTGTATCGAGTAAACCAGGTCTGCCGTTATAATTAATTGTTTCCTGACCATTAATTGAAATGCCTGAAGTTCCATCCCAAGAAAACCGACAATTCAGACTGGATCGAATTGTTGAAGTGCTCGAGCTGCTTTCTACTTCCAAAGAAGGCGTTTTGCTGATGGATATCGTGACGGCGCTCGGCATTCCCACCTCAACTGCCTACAAACTGCTTGCAGAAATGCGAAGAGTCGGGATGATCGAAGCCACAAACGGCCGAGGCAGACAGCGTTTGACCAAACGCATGACCGAGCTCGGAACCATTGCAGACAGGAATGCCCAAAAATTTGCTTCCGTTGAAAAGTATTTCGATCAGCTGGCTGACGAATTAGCTGAGACGGTTTATTTGGTTCAATTAAGAGGTCGCCTCATCTCCCTTGTCGGTTTCTCCCAACCGATTGAAACGACCGGACTACACCCGGGTTTTGCCTTTCCGATTCACGCTTCTGCGGCCGGAAAAATCCTTTGGGCATACCAAGATGAAGATCTTTTAGAAACAGAACTAAAGCGCTCTCACATCAAGTTCCAGGACAAAACCAAAGTGAATCCTGACGAGGTAAGAGTTGCTCTGAAGGATTCTCTCGAAAAAGGCTACGGCATTCACGATGAGGAATGGGATCAAGGCGTTCTTGCCATTGCGGTTCCCGTCTTCTTGGGCAGAAAAATGCCCGTGATGGCGGTCGGCATTGTCGCGGTCAAAGACCGAGTTCTTAAGAAGTACAGTATTGAAGAAATCGTAGAAAAATTAGAGAAGCTGAGAGACAGAATCTCTCCGATCTTAGAAGAGGCGTGACATGGATCTCGCTCAGATGGCGGGATGGCTGGCGGCAGCTGCAGCCATCATAGCCATGCTGCAGAAGTCTGATTTACGGTTAAAGCAGGGTTTAATCATCCACACCGTGCTTTATGGGATTCATTTTGCGCTGCTTGGACTTCCGACGGCCGTCGTGTCATGTGTGATCGCGCTGGCTCGAATCACGTTGTCGATCTACACGCGATCTCTGCTCTGCGCTGCCGCACTAATCATCATCAGCGCTGCGATGGCTTTAGCGCTTTCGCGGTCTACAGTAGATATTCTTCCGTTGACAGCAAGCGTCGTGCTGACGCTGTCATTGTTCCGATTTGACGGAATCAAACTGCGCCTCGGATTATTGGCGGGTTCAATCCTTTGGCTCATTCATAACGTCTACGTTCAGAGCTGGGGAGGAATTTGTCTTGAGACTTGTTTTTGTCTGTCGACACTTTGGGGACTCTGGACTATGGTTCGAGAGCAAAACGAAAAGCCAAAGAAAGAAATTTGTCTTTAGTGCTCCACAAAAGAGAAAAAAGCCGCTTTTGCGGCTCATAAGAATTCTTTCGTTTAGGCTGACTTCAAGGCGTGGAATAAAGACGAGAACAGTCCGAGCTTCTTCTCTACTTTTTCTGTCGAAATGTCTTTGACTTCATAACCGCCGTCTTTCAGCGCTTTTCTAAGAAGATTTCCGCTGGGAATGAAGCTGCCTTCAACTGTCAGCGTTCCTTTTCTATGTGAAGCAGAAAGTTTTGCGTCCGGCAAAATTTTCATGACCAGAGACTTAACCTGAGACTCACACATAGAGCAATGCATTCCGTCCACAACAACTGTCGTTTTGTACATTTCGAGACTCCTTGTACCATTTATTGAGAATTATAATCACTTCGATTGAAGAAATAAATAATATTCGTTCTCATTAATTTCCAAGTTTGAGTTGAAAGAGTCTCAGAAAACCTTAAGGCCGGAATGCCGGCCTCGTTTTCAGTTACTTTTGGTTTGAAGGATTTTTTTTCGTTTCTTTTGGTAGCTCTTTAGCAGAAGGAGTTGGCTTTGGAGCCTGTTTTCCTTCATCCATTCTCAGCTGCTTTCTTTTTTCTTCGCCTTCATGTTTCAAACTTTGAGCGATTGCACTTAAAGTTTCGCCGACCGTCTTTGGTGCGGTTTCAATTTCTTTTGCTACCGCCGACTCCGACGGAGTGACGTAGTAAACCGCGAGGGCTATCCATCCGATCAAAGCTGCAATAAAAGCGACATTTCTAATTTTCATGTGATGTCCTCCTATAAAAGTGAACACCTTTCTTTTATACAGGGTTTCTACCGAGATTCGAAGTTCTGAGTAGCTCATTTGTGAGTGTTTGTTCTACTTTCATTTCACGGAATCAGTTCTTTTTTACTCAAATGTGAGACGTTCCGGGTATATTCAAAGAAAAACCGGATGTAGTAGAAAAGTCATGGATCACAAGCTGAATATAGAAGATTTGCAGGAGAGTCTTCAAACCTCATTCATTTGCAAGAAACACGATTCTTCAGAAAAATACCGCTCCAAGTTCCTAATCAATTCTGGTCAATTTTCAGCCGGAAACATTCAAAAAGTTATATGCGATATTCTTGACGAACTTCGCGGTTGCGAATCCTTTGATATCAGCGTTGCTTTTATCACGGACGGCGGAGTAAATCTACTCACCCAAACGCTCTTGGAACTCAAAGAAAAAGGTATAAAAGGTCGAATTCTCACCACCGACTACAACCTCTTTTCCGAACCTAGCGCATTAAAAGAACTTGCAAAATTCGAGAATATTGACGTTCGAATGTATCGCTGCAAAGAAGGATCAGGCTTTCACGTTAAGTCCTTCATTTTTAATCATTCTTCTCAATGTAACGTCATTATCGGTAGTTCGAATCTCACCCAGAACGCATTAACAACGAACCAAGAATGGAACGTCAAATTCGTATCCACGTTTGAAGGTGAGATGGTCTTCCTCATCAAAAAAGAGTTCGAAAAATTATGGAACGATCCTCTCTCCTTCCCCTTGGAAGAAGTCATAGAGGAATATGAACAAGAAAGAAAAACTCTAAAAGATTTACAACGCAAGGCAAATGCCTACATTTCCTCTTTGCCTCAGAAGGTTGAGCTCAAGCCCAACAAAATGCAGGAATCTTTTATTAAGAAGTTAGACGAAATTTATCATTCCGGTCAAAACCGTGCTTTATTAATTTCTGCAACTGGAACGGGTAAAACTTACGCTGCTGCCTTCTCTGTTAAGCATTTAATGGAACAAAAAAAGCCTGAGCATCATAAGCGACCGATCAAAAAAGTCTTATTTGTCGTCCACCGTGAACAAATCGCCATTCAAGCTAAGAATAGTTTTGCAAGAGTCATAGGCTCTGAGCATGGGCAAACCTACGGCCTGCTCTCCGGGAATCATAAAGACAAGGAGTGTACGTTTCTCTTCTCTACCATCCAAACGCTTTCTCTAGACCGCATTCTTAAGGATTTTGCACCAGACGCCTTTGATTTCATCATCATTGACGAAGCCCACAGAAGCGGAGCCAATAGCTACGACAAAATCATGGCGCATTTCCAGCCAGAATTTTGGTTAGGAATGACTGCAACCCCGGAACGCACGGATGACAAAGACGTTTTTAAGATATTCAACCATCAAATCGCATACGAAATCCGCCTGAAGGATGCGTTGGATTACAACCTACTCTGCCCGTTCCATTATCACGGTATCAGCGATCTCAAAATTAATAATGAGGAACAAAAGGACTTCTCAAACTTTGCCTATCTGACTTCTGATGAACGTGTCAAACATGTCTTACAAAAAGCCGAAGAATTTAAATTCTCAGGAGAACGCGTCAAAGGTTTGATTTTTTGTTCCAGCGTTGATGAAGCAAAGGTATTATCAGAGAAATTAAACCAACACAACCTTCGTACCACTTATCTCACTGGGGATTCAAAACCTGAAGCACGCCTCGCCGCAGTTGATCGATTGGCCGGCGCTGACGGTCCCCAAGCGTTGGACTACATCCTAACCGTCGACATTTTCAATGAAGGCGTCGACATTCCTGAAATCAATCAAGTCATTTTCTTAAGACCGACACAAAGTCCGATCATTTTTACCCAACAGCTCGGACGAGGACTTCGCAAAGCTGCTGGCAAAGAGTATGTAGTGATTCTCGACTTCATTGCGAATTATGAGAAAAACTACTTGATTCCTGTAGCTCTGTCAGGAGACAACTCTTATGACAAAGACAGTATGCGCAAACTTGTGATGCTCGGAACAAAAGTCATCCCGGGAGCCTCAACGGTTGAGTTTGAAAAAGTCGTCCGCGATCGTGTCCTTGAATCTATCGATAATGCCCGCACCAACACTGTTGAACTCTTGCGCACATCCTACCAAGCAATTAAGAACAAACTCGGGAGAATTCCGAACCTCGTTGATTTTTACCCGCACAACGGTATCGATGCTGTGAAGTTTTTTGAGAAAAAATGGGCGCACTACGGTTCCTCTTACTATGGTTTCTTAGCGAAGTACGAAAAAGACTACACAGGCAAACTGTCTCCTCTGCAAGCCAAAATGCTCAGCTATCTTTCTGGACGATTCGGGAACGGTAAGAGAGTTGCGGAGGCATTGTTAATCGAGTCCATCATTAATAATAAAAACACCAATGCGGACTTCTTCAAGGAACAACTTCTTAAGCGCTTTGGCATCGATGCGTCCGACGACTTGTTGAAAAATATCGTTTTGAACTTGTCGAATCAATTCAACTTAACAGGGGACCAAAAAGAGAGAAACAAAGACGTTGTATTTGTTGAACCAATCGGGACGGAAGATTTCCGAATCGCAGACGCCTTCAATCGAGCATTAAACGATGAAACCTCTTCTGATTTCATAGTGCAACTTAATGATCTTATTGCGTTTATTTATCAGAGATATGATCTTCGTTATTCCAAACGTTATCGCTGCATGGACTTAACGTTGAATGAGAAGTATTCCTATGAGGACATTCCCCGCCTTCTGAATTGGTCTAAATACATCAGCGCGCAAATTATCGGCGGCTATAGATATGACGATGAAACGAATACGCTTCCGGTTCTAGTGAACTACAACAAGGAAGATGATGCCATTGCCTACGAAGACCACTTCGAAAATGAAGAATACTTAATCGCACTTTCGAAAACTAATCGAAAGGTTGACAGTAAAGATGCCGAAATCATCTTCAGAAAACAACCTGAGTATAAAAACACTAAAATTTTGCTTTTCGTAAGGAAGAACAAAAACGACTCTGAGACCAAGACTTTCTATTTCTTGGGCGAGATGAATGCTATAGGAGGCCCTGAACCTGTGGCCGTTCCGAAACGAGACGGCACAGGAGAAAAAGTCTCGGCATTTAAAGTTCGTTATCGATTAGAGTCTAATGTTCGACGTGATATCTACGAATACATTACCGAGAGTTGACAATGAAAACTATTGAAGTTGTTGCTGCCATTATTCATCACGATGGAAAGATCCTCGCAACTCAGCGCGGATACGGTGACTTTAAAGACGGCTGGGAATTTCCCGGAGGAAAGATGGAGGCCGGCGAGACAGCCGAGCATGCGATCGTTCGCGAAATCGAAGAAGAGCTCAATGTGGAGATCCGACCCGAAAAGCTTCTTCACACCGTGGAGTACGACTATCCGAACTTCCACTTAACAATGCACTGCTTCATCTCGGTCATCACGAAAGGAACCATCGAGCTGATTGAGCACGAAGACGCAAAATGGTTAAAGCCTGATGAGCTGGATTCGGTTGCTTGGCTTCCGGCTGACGTGGAAGTCGTCGAAAGGCTCAAACTCTATCTAAAAGAGAAGAACGAACTCTAAAGAGTTGACATGGACTTATGCAACGTCCGTTGGCAAAGCCACTTTTCGTGCTCAATGGACAGGGTTAAGCAGAAAGCCTTGTCTTTGCTTTGCCGAGAATTACTTTTCAGCCAGTTTATTGAGGTTTTCCTGAGCCGAGATTAGGTCAATAATGCCGAAGGCGAGTTTTTCGACTTTTGTATCCGGAGAATAATCTGTCGGCGCAATATAACTGCAGCGATTGTCCGCAAGAAGCTGACTGGCCTTCTCTTTCTTCCGCGCCGGATAAACCGCGATAGAAAAACCGCCCTCTGCTTTAACAAGTTTCATGCACGGAACATCGGTATCGCCGTCGCCGAAATAAACCATTCTTCTGAAAGGCACACGTCGTTCATCCTGAGGAATGTACTGATTTACCTTTTTGACATCGGCTAAATCTAAGGAATCCTTATTAATGCGAAAGATATATTGCGTCTTTGTCGTGAAATTCACGATCTGAGCCGGCCAAACCGGCTTGCCGTAAGCGTCAAAAATGAAGGCCGAGGCAAAAATTTTTCTGAATTCTTTAGCAATCGGTGTCCCTTCGATGATTTCCTTGAGCCCTGAGGAGATAATGAAGTGCTCAACTTTTAAGCCTTTGGCATGGGCGTATTCATTAATTCTCTTAAACCAAGTTTCAACTCCGGGAAAGAGATCGACGGTTTGTCCGAGCTTGATGAGGTTTTCCTTACTAATGTTGAGAGCTCTGCTTTCCGTTTCTTTGATCATTAAATGCATATACGCGGAAATCGGATCCATCTCGAACCTTTGTGCTTCTTCATTGGATTTTCGCCAGAATTCCGTGCTGCTCTCGCCTAACTTATCTAAGAATCCGTATTCCTGCATATTTCCAGGCGACAACGTCCCGTCAAAGTCATACATAAATGCAACAACAGGTTTACCGGATCTACTCGTCATAACAAATAGTGGAAACAAAAGAGAAAAAGTTAATTGAAGTATAAAACCGACGTGATTCCGGGATAACCTATCCGGCCTTCTTGTTACCAACTTTGCACAAAATTGGCATCACGAAAAAAGAAAATTGAAGACTAAAGGCAGCTATAAGGCACCAAAGACAATCTTCCAAAATATATAGATCAAGAAGAAAAATCCTCCAATAAGTGCCGCTGTGAATACCGCCACCAACAAAATCAATCCTGCTATTAATGCAGCAATAGGTATTGCTAAAGCGTAGTAAGCTGGTGCAGAAAGCAAAAGAACAAAGAAGTAGAAAATTTTACTGAGTAAAGAAGGCGCTTCCCTAACTACCCCAAAGGCCCAGATAATGGGATCTATAAGGACGAGCTTAATTAAACCGAAGCACTCAATTATTAGCGAGATGGGATTGTCACAACTGCCAGAGTACTCGGAAGAATTTTCCTGCTTTCGATTTAGCAGCATTGAAGCTCCGAGAATAAGCGCGGCGTCTTTCCAATAACCGTTTGAATCAGAACCTGAGCTTGAGCACATTTTGTCTTTCCCCTTTACTTATTGTATTTTTTCAAAGGAAAATGAACAAGGAAAATCCAAAATTCTGAGGCCTTAAGCAACGTATCTCTGTCAGCCGTAGAGAAGCAGATACAAAAAGAGCTGCCTAACCGCCTAGTGGTGTCAAAAATCGATAAAGCAAAACCTCAGCCTCCAGCCTCTTCGGCCGGTCTGAGGTTTGAGTTCTTGCAATAAAAACGCACCAATAGAAACGAAGGCTTTTATCCGCCTGCGCCTCTACCTTGCGCTTCCGATTGCGTAGACAGCAAAGAAATGATGACTATTCTGCAGCGTACTGAAGAACCGTCGGGCTTTCGACATCAACGCCGAATTCCTTTGCTCTCTTCAAGATGGCACGTGCGAGTTCAGGCTTCAATTCTTCAGGGCAATATCTGAAATAAGCTTCAGCCGCTCTTACGTGTGCGGCGTCAGGCATCGGGTACTCACGTCTTTCAGGCAATCCAAATACAGAAGTAGGAAGTTCTTCCTTTTCTTCATAACTAAGTCTATTGCTCATGGTTCCTCCCATATCAAAGATGATCCGAGTATAGGAGTTCGTTTAATTGCATCAGTATAATTTTGAGCATAAGTGGGCACACATAATTACAGACCTCAACCATGTTTCCCTTGACATCCTTTTTGCTCTATACATTCGTAACGTCCATCACACCCGGACCAAACAACATCATGTCTATGTCTTTGGGCCTCAAGGTCGGATTCAAAAAAACGCTTTATTTCAATGCCGGTGTCCTCACAGGATTTTGCATCATTACCCTTCTTTGCGCTTTCTTTTGCGCAAAGCTAAATGAATGGATTCCTGAAATTCGTTTACCCATGTTGGTGCTGGGAACACTTTATCTAATTTGGCTTGCTGTAAAGATTTTGAGGAGTATTTATGACACAAAAGCCGTTGAACCGAAAAAGGGACAGGCTTACCTCTCAGGTTTGTTTCTGCAATTTGTAAACGTAAAAGTAATGGTGTCAGCCATCGTCTCCATCCAAATGTTTGTACTTCCCTACTATCAAAGTACCGAAGCACTCGCGGCTTTCGCAATCTTCATCGCGATCGCCGGTACAAGCTGTAATTTGGTTTGGTCTGGTTTTGGCTCAGTCGCTTCCAGACTGTTTGCCAATCACACGAAGTTGATAAACACCATCTTGGCAATTTCGTTAGTTTTCTGCGCAGCCGGCTTCTGGTTCTAACGGGAATCCATAGATAAATGCCTTTTGAAATTAAAAGGTACTGATCAACGAAGAATTCTTGTGTCCAATCACATGGACGGCATGATAATTATTGACAATCTTGTTCTGTTCAATGGTTCGAACCAGCTTCTCATCCGCAATCTAAACATCGTCTTTTTTAATTCTTTTTCTCCAGACAGGACTCTGCGCCGGAAAGCTTCATCTTCAATGGTGATCAGAATCGGCAGGCCGCCCATCACTGCCTTCCAGTCTTTTCCTTTTCTGAAATTAGAAGATTTGACTTGAATCGCTATGTTTTTCAGGAGGTTTTCTGAAAATTCATATCTATCGGAAAAATCCTCTCTACTATGAGCAGCTGGAGCAAGATATTCAATAACCATTGGACGCACCGGTTTCCTCAATCTTCCCCGCTAGCCTCATGGCTTCTTCTAGCCTTTTATTCGAAATAAAACCGTTATCAATAACCGAAAATAACTCTCCTGCGTCATTGCCCGAAAGAAGATAGTGGTTATTTTTGTCTATGGCCTCTTTTGCCGCGGAGATGGCCGCTTTTCGTATGAAGGCAGACAGAGAAAGTCCAGCCATAGATGCGGCTAATTGAAGAAGGGTTTTATCTTCGCAACTTACTAGAAACTCGCACTTTTCAAGCAAATTTCTCGTCATACCTGGCTCCTCCTATTCTTTCCTAATTTTAACGAGCAAAAGAGGATTCTGAACTCACAGGCCTCAGGCCTTTGCCTGGTGAGCCTCGAGGCTATATCGTAAAAGTGAGGCCGGAAAAATTCCGGCAAGTACTTCTTATTTACCCCAATCCATCCTTCTATCTTCTGATGGTCCTCCTGATCAAACTCAAAAGAGAGGAATGGAACGAAGCGTCAATTTCTTCATAATTTCCTCTTGATGCAAAGAAAATAAAAACACACAAAGCAGTAAACGCTTCAGGATCGAGTTTGGAAACATCCTCTGTTTCATCAAAAGTAGGCAATAAAGATCCGGCCTTGTCTTCTACTTTCTCGATCGCTCCTTCCAGGTAATACCCCTTGGGCAGTGCTCCTTTGATAGAAACATTTATTAATTTCTGGTCAATGCGCCTTACAAACTCTACGAACTCTCTCTTGACCACCTCAAACTTCGAGAGGAAATCATATGAATGAGTCACATACATATCTACATCGGATGCCTGGAAGCTCAGCTCCAACTTGGTAGCTAATTCAAGCAAAAGCTTGACTGTTGGGTCTTCAGTTTCATCGACAGGAATCTCACTTAAGGGCATCGCGGCTGATGCATCATACTGACTCGGTGCGGACCTAGAAGCGCATCTTGTTAAAGTTTTACTGAAACAAATATTATTTGAATCAGGATAAGCCTGACTCAAAACCCAATTGTCTTCAGGGACCATCTGCGGTACAACCATTAGGTCAGGATTAGTCATCCCCTTCTCATTTTCTTCTCTAACGAAAGACAAGAAAAAGTTGGTTTCAGGTCCGGCGATATTGTATTTGACGCCGATATCTCTTTTTTCTTCCTTTATATCGGTAGAGAGCATGCGCTGAGCAGCGACGAGCTGGCAAAGTTGGTAGCCATAATCATGTGATATGACCTTCGCACCGATCTCTTTAATTTTTCCGTCTTCTTTCCAAGAGAGTTTTACAGACTCTGGCAGTTCCTTCAAAAAAGCGAAGCCAGTGTAATTATCCTCAGTGAAGAAAGACTTGCCTTTCTTAGAAGACCAAAATTTAGGAGCTCGCCAATGAATCTCAGGCTGTACTGCAACTTCTGACCGAATGCGTTTAAGCATTCTTTCAACTGCTCCCTCTATGTCATACCAGTTATAGACTGCTTCATATGCACCGCCGGTCTTGTCCGCCAGTTCGACAAGGAGATTGCTATAAGGCGCCATTCCGATTCCGAGGATGAAGATTCTTCTTTTAGCCTCCAAAGCAGCCCTGATCATGGGCTTACAAGAATCCCATACTTCGCCGTCAGTAAGCAAAAGCATGGCGCTTTGTTTATTGCGGCCCGGAAAAAGATTCATACAGCTGACAATCGCCTGTTCTAACTCTGTTCCTCCGAGATCAGCATCAAGGTAAGAAACCGCTTCAGCAAAATTTCCTTGAAATTCTTCGAATTTCATTCGGTTAGGAAGAAGCTTCAACTCAACAGAACTGCCGAAAGCTGTCAAACTTACTTGGTCGGCGGATTCAAATTTGGAATTTAATTTTTTCAGGGCCTGCTTCATCCAATTAATTCTTGAACCTCCCATTGAGCCGGAACAATCTGCCAGGATGCTCAAGTCCAAAGGAAGCTGTGCAGGCTCATTGGACAGAATGAAATTGGCAACCGCCGCCCATCCTG
Source organism: Parasutterella sp. (assembly GCF_057870745.1). Lineage (NCBI taxonomy): Bacteria > Pseudomonadati > Pseudomonadota > Betaproteobacteria > Burkholderiales > Sutterellaceae > Parasutterella > Parasutterella sp. The sequence goes on from NZ_DBMALT010000002.1 coordinate 88,917, forward strand.
AATCATCTTTTGCGACGTAGACGGCACTTTCAATAGGCGCCTCGATATCCAGGACTAAATCTTTATCTAGTTTTGCACCAAGAAGTCTGACAACGATATCTTCTCCTTGTTTCTGGACTTCAATAGAGTGAGTGGGTGAGGAAATTTTTCCTTTAGCTAAAGCTCCTTTGAGCAATACGCTCCCGTCCAAATCGTAATCAGCAAAAAAATTATGAGTGATTTCAAACCTTCCGAAAGGCTGCTCTTCTATGTCAGAGGCATATCTTTCTCCTATCACGGTTGGAATGGTCAGTCGAAGTTTGTGATCGCAGTAATTTAATAGCTGAAAATATTCGAGTTCAATAGACGCATCTTCGCCGGGCAGAATGTTGCCTAATGAAGTTGTGCAAAAATCTTTCTCAGTAATCTCCAGCATGACGGGAGTATCGCCTGACTCGATAGCGTCTTCATATTTTTGTTCGGCTACTTTTTTCGGATAAGCTTTGCCCTCACGAACCACACCATTGATGTTGGCCCTGAACTTTGAAATAACACTCTTTCCATAGGGGAGCGGAAAACTGTAGTTGATTTCTATCGGATTTTGAGTGTCATTGTGGTAATGCTGACTCGACGTGTAACTCATCAGCGGACCATCAATGACCGCCTGCCAAACCACTTTCTTCAAAGGAGAATCTGATAATTTTTCTCTAGACATTTTCCTGCTCCTTATTCTTAAATTCCTCGATGAATTCGCAAAGCGCCGCTGCGAATTCTTTGAATTTCTCTCCGGACAATTCAGAAGACTTATGGTCAACAACCAGTGTCAAACCAGCGCCTAAACAAATGTGCGAACAGACCGTGACGCTTCCGACATGAAGAGTCGGCCTTTCTTCTTCGGTATCTGCCTTCCGAATCTCGTTCAAAGGAATATGTTTTTCCGTCATTCGCTTAATGCGAAGCAAGTCCTCCAAATGCTCCGTCGTGTAATAAGCGCCTCGCTTTTCTCCTTCCGGTCCGTTCATTAGTCCCTTCTGAATATAAAAGCGGATGGTTCTTCTGGAAATTCCCGTAAGTTCGGACAATTCCTCCAAACTGAACTTTTTCTTGGTTTCCATCAATTCAGACATATTCATTTCCTCAAACTTCGGATTTTATTATACACTTATTTATGACACTATAACTGTCATATAAAATTGAGCGGCAGAAAAAAGAGGACGGTTTTTAGTCGTCCTCTTATTAATTAGTGGAAGCTGATTTTCTGCTTAGTTTTGTTTCTGCGGCAAGATCTTCTTCATGTACCACAGAGTGGCAAATGCCGGCGCCATATCGACGTCAATCAGCTTGCGCTGGAGATTTAAGAGATCTCGATAAAGTTTGGTGTTTTCAGCACGCGGCTGGTAAGACTGATCGATCTGGAGAATCTTCGAGAGTTCAGGAATGATTTCCGGAACGTCTTTAACGGCGTAAGCCGCAAAGATGCAGTTTGTCACAACGGCTCCGCCTGCGTTCTTATAACGGACGACTTCGGCGTCGAGCATATCGGACTTGATTTGATTCCAAAGCGAACTGCGGCTTCCGCCTTCGGCAACCGTCAAACGCTGAAGGTCAACACCAGCAGAACGGTAAAGATCGCAAATTTCCATGTAGTCAAAGCCGATGGATTCCAAAACCGAACGCCACATCACAGACTGATCGTCATCAAGCGTCAAACCCAGGAAGCAGCCGCACTTCTTATTGTTGATATCCTGACCGCCGGTAAGGTACGGAAGGAACAAAACACCGTTGGAGCCCACCGGAACCTGGGCGGCGCGATCATTCAGATCGTTGTAGTAAACCGCGTCATTGGCCTTGTGGCAGACATTGTCTTTAAACCAGCGCAGCGCCAAGCCGCCGGTACGAATTGTTCCCCAATAGAAATAAGTGTCGGGAAGAGAGCCGGAATTAAAGATAAGGTTGTTGCCCTTCTTACTTAACTCCGGAATGATGCCCTTCGTAGAAACACAGAACATCGCGCAGGTGCCTGCAACATCCACGCCCTTGCCTGCTTCGTAGTTGCCGCAGCCGATCATAGACTGCATGGTGTCGCCGGCGCCGGCACAAATCGGTGTGCCTTCGGGCAAGCCTGTCTTTTCAGACATTGCTTTGGTGAGACCGCCGATAATGTCCCAAGGCTTCAGAATACGCGGCATATATTTTTCGTTGATGCCGAGAATTTCGAGCTGTTCCTTGGACCATTCTTTCTTCATGACGTTGTAGCCCAAGCCCCAGCCGGACATGGCGCCCCAGTCGATAAAGGCATCTTTGCCTTTTAATCCGGCCAAGTGAGCAAGAATGTATGGAGCGTTGTGCATGAACTTAACGCCCTGCTGCTGGAATTTGGAGTTGTTTTTCAGGAACCAGCGGGCAAACATCGCCGGGAACATCGTGCAGGCTTCCGGATTCCCGGTTTCTTTAACCCAGATGTCCAGGTTCATGTCATTGATGAAACGAACGTCATCATCGGTGCGGGTATCTAGGTAATTGATATAGGGCGTGATTGCGTCACCCTCTTCGTTCACACCGGCAATGCCGCAGATAATGCCGTCGCCCATCACAGCGCGGACGTCTTTGGGATCGTAGCCGAGCGCTTTAATGTCATCGACACAGCGCTTGATGCATCGAACCGTAATGTCCAAAAACTCATCCAGGTCCATTTCAACCCAGCCGGCGTGCGGATAACGAAGAATCGTGGGCAGGCTCTGCGAAGTGATGCTCTTGAGATTCTCATCATAGACAGATACCTTCACGCTCTGAGTTCCCGCATCAAAGCCTAAGTAAAGTTTGGACATTACAGACTCCTTCTTATTAATTTCATTCTCTAAATAAGGCCGTCGGCGCGGCAGTCAATTCTTTCAAAAGCATTAAGGCTCAGCGCGCCAGCGAAATCAAGATGACTCCTGTCATCATAGCAAGAACACCAGCGGTCTTTAAAGGCGTTACCTTTTCATGAAGGGCTTTCGCTCCGATAAATAAGGCCAGCATCATAGAAACCTCTCGGGTTGGTGCGACATATGCGAGCGGGGCATAAAGCAGTGCAAACAAAACCAAGAGATAAGCAGCCGGATGCGCAATGCCGATATAAAGTGCGTACTTCCAGCGCTTCCTAATATCTTCTTTAAAGCTTTCGCGACCCGATTTCTTTGAAAGAATTCCGGGGCCGAGGAGCAGAAGGCGAACTGCCATCCCCGGAACGTAATACATCAAGGGAGTCAGTCCAATCAGTTGAATCGCAAACCCATCCAAGCTTGAGTACGAGGCAATAAATACACCGGTTAAAACGCCCCAGCACAATCCTCCTGACAAAGAGCTCTTCAGCTGCTTGTCTTTGCCCGGATACGCTAGCAATACGATACCTAAAAGCACACAGACAATGCCCGCAAAACCGAGAGGGGCGAGTTTTTCTCCGAATAGAAACACGGCAACTAAAACCGTAAACGCCGGACCCGTTCCTCTTGCGGTCGGATAAACAACGGAATAATCCGCTTTTCGATAACCGGTCTGGAGGACTATGGTGTAAATCACATGAAGCACTGCGCTGAGAATGATCAGCAGCCACATCTCTAAAGGAAGAGACAGGAGCCTTTTGAAATCCACCAAATAAAGCAGCGGCATGTAAATCAAAAAGGCAAACGTCTCATAAAGCAGGACAAAAGATGAGCCGCCTCCGCTCTTCTTAGAAACAAAATTCCAAGAAGCGTGCAGCACAGCTGCAAAGAGAACAAGCGCAAGTGCTATAGCATTCATTTCAAATAATCAATCGGATCTTTAACGCCGTTAGCTTCAAAGGCGGCTTTGCGGTCAATACAGGTGCCGCATTCCCCGCAGGCTTTTTCTCCGCCGTCATAACATGACCAAGTCAATTCATAAGGAACTTTCAGCTTCAAACCTTCGGCAACAACCTGCGCTTTATTCCAGCGGTTCAGAGGAGCGCGAAGAGAAACAAGTCCGTAGGTCCCGATGCTGATCGCCTCATTCATCGCATTATTAAAACCTACAGAACAGTCGGCATAAGCATTACCTGCCGCATCATCAGCATGAGCTCCAATCCAAATTTCGCATTTTTCTTCCGGGAACAAGGACTGAGCCAAAGCGGCTCCGGCTGAAAGCATTAAGCCATTTCTAAACGGAACGTACGTCGAAACCTTACCCTCTCCGTTTTTTGCGATTTGATCCGCATAGCTTTCGTGAACAGGTTTTTCCGTGCTGTTTGATAACAGAGAGCAGTTACTAAAAGAAAAGATCTGAGTCAGATTAAATACGACATGCTTCACACCGAAAAAATCTGAGACCTTCTGCGCACTCTCTAATTCTTTAGAGTGTCTTTGTCCGTATTCAAAAGACAAAGTGACAACGTTTTCTTTGCCTAATTCATGCACCGCCATCGCAAGACATGTTGTGCTGTCAACCCCGCCGCTGCTGAGAACAATAGCTTTCACCGTTTTTCCTCTTCTAATTATTGACTAATGGTTCGTATTTTAATAAGCAGCTAAGATGATTTCTTGCCTCTGAAACGATTCAGTCCGCCTTTTAGACGGACTGAGTTGACTATTTCTTAGTTTGAACTACTTGATTTTGAATTGGATTTCAGCAGGGAACCCTTTAACCAAGTCGCCGGCCTTTACACCTCTGAAAGCGTTTTCTTTATCGACGCCGGTTTTGACCGCTTGTTCGATTGAGGCTTTATTGTCGGCTTCGGGAGTTTTGCACATCGCTGTGTTGACTTTAAAAGCGGCGTCTCCGGCAATCGCATTCACCGTTGCTCCGCCTTTAAAGTCGGTAACGACAGCACAAGGAAGTGCTTTTTCCAGCTCAAGAACGGCTCGGCTTCCGGCGTGAACGGCATTCGTGTTGCCGTAACTTCCGTTGGAATGGCCGCCGGGGCCAGTAATCGAAACATCATAGGTTGCCGCAGAAACAGCTGATGCGGTTAAGGCGCAAACCAAGGCTGCTAATAATTTATTCATTTTCTGCCTCCTTATTTGTACAGCTCTTCGGTTGTTCGCTTACCCCCAGGCGACGCCAACGGCGGAACGACTTTACCGTCGGAGGTATGGTATCCCGCCGCCATGAGTCCCATCAGAATCATTCGATAAACGCGTTTGCCTTCGTCCTGACCGTTTCCGGGAATACCCCATTCATACCAGGCATGTCCACCCCCACCGCCGGCGTTCGTGCCGACGTTAAAGTTCACTGTTGGAACGCCTACAGCAGCCGGAACGTTGTCGTTCAGCGATGCGGCTCTTTCGTTGAGCTTTTCTCGAATATCGATTCCAACGGTGCGCGCTGACTGCCAAAATGCCTGCATTGCTGGATCATCATAATTCTTACGCTTATGAGCCGGACGGTCACCGAACCATACGAGTTCCATCTTCACGGCTTTGGCATCTCCGTCTTTCAGACCATACTTAGCGTTTTCCTGTTGGAGTGCCTTTGTGAAAGCGGGTTCAATCTTGCTGCGAATATCTTTCAGCGGTCCGGGTGTCGGACTTCTCATATCGACGAGAAGTGTGCACTCTTTGCTTCGTTCACCTTCCGGCGCCGGTGTGCAGGAACCAACACCTACGGTGTAAGTCGTTCTTTCTGCTTTTTTATCCAGATCGTAGGGAGTTTTCAGATTGGAAATCATTTCAATGGCACGGTTCATAGCCATTAAAGCGGAAGGCTGGTTTGCGCCGACCTTCACTCCGGCAGGTTCCGAGTATTTAATTTCGAAACGGTAAGAACCCAAGTAGTTAACCGTTCCGGAACCGGGAGATGTACTGTCAGCGCCGAAGTTGGCAACGAAGTTCAGAGCATTGTTGCCTTTGCCGGTGTCTTGGTTATAACCGTAAAGCTGCTTCATGCCGCAAAGGTTGCCTTTGCCCTCTTCACCGGTCGTACCGCAAATCCAGATGTCATAAACCGGCTTGATCTTATATTTATTGAGCATGTAAGCGGCTTGCATGACAGCCGCCGTGTTAATCATCGCGTCGTTATAACCAGGAACATAAATTCTCAGAGCGCCGCGACCCAAAGCGTCTTCATAGTCTTTATAACGCTGATAGGCCTTCTTGTAATTCTCGTCTTCGATGACTTTTCCATCTTTGTCGAAATGAAGCTCATCCGGCAAAGCTGCAAGCTCAGAGCGTGTTTTTACCAAGGGATCTGTTGCTTTCTGAAGTTTGACGGAGACGAACGGAGCAGAAGCCGGAGGCAGTTCGGCCGGGTTAACCGTATCAATGTGCCCTTCTAAAAGAACTTTCGGGAACTGGCCTTTATAAGACTGTGCATTCTTTTGCTGAGAGTAAGTTCCGGGGATTCTTACGCATGCGTTATAAACGGGCAAACCGTCGACTTTCTGAAGTCCAGCGTCTTTAAGGATGCCGTCCGTACGGGTCATAACTTGAGCCGGCGAAAAACCCCATTCTTCTGTGAAACGGCGCATCAGCTCCTGCTGTCGGCGCATTTCTGATCGGGACGGAGATGCAATTCGGACGATTTCCATTTGAGTATTGAATCGCCACTTTTGTCCTTGAGGACTCATGAGCTCTGCCAACATTTTCTGCATCGGAGCATCGGCGTTAATCATGTCAGCAGATTTTTTCGCTTCCGGGCTGACTGTCGGAGCAGCAGCCATCGCAGACAAAGAAACGGCCGAAAGGACAGTTAATAAAGAGAGCATTCGAATGCGCATATTCCTCCTCAGTTTGGTTTTTAGTTTTCCTTTTATTTTACCCCTCAGAGTTTTCCAGGTGTTCAATTTTTCTTTACTTTACTTGAGATTCTTGAGTTTTCTCTAAGTTTTGCTTTGCGTTTTTTCTTTCAGCGCAAACAGTATCCGTACATTAAGTTCTTGCCTCCCAGACAAGCCGCAAAAATAGACAAACCGCTTCTTTTGAATCGTTCTAATATTAATAAGTTATATCCGCAAAACTTTTTAGCGAATAAGGAGAAAGAAGTGAGCGATTGTTGTACTGATTCCTGCGGCTGCGGCAAAGTGATTAATGCGCCTGTCGTTACACCCGTTATCGGGTCCAAACGGGTTGAACCGGGCAAATACAAAGGATCTGCGGCGAAAGTTTTCTTCTCGCCGATCATTGACGCTGAGCACCTCATCAAACTCTATAACTTAGTGAACAGCGAAATTTACGGCAAAGTTGCGATCAAACTGCACACCGGTGAAAAACACGGTCCGAATATCCTTCCTCGTGATTTAGTCCAAACCCTTCAGGCGACGATTCCAAACAGCAACATCGTCGAAACAAATACACTTTACGAAGGCGACCGCTACACAACGGAAAGCCATCGCGAAACTATCAAAGTCAACGGCTGGACATTCTGCCCGGTCGATATCATGGACGAAGACGGCTTTGTCAACCTGCCTGTTAACGGCGGCTTCCACCTGAAAGAAGTTGCTATGGGCAAGAACATTGTCAACTATGACTCCATGCTGGTGCTGACTCACTTTAAGGGTCATGCTATGGGTGGTTTCGGAGGCTCGATGAAGAATATCGCCATTGGCTGCGCTTCCGGCCAGGTTGGTAAACGCCAGGTCCATGGCATCGAAGGCGAACCTCCTGCCGATTGGAATGCATGGCCGGCCAAGGAAAAGCTAATGGAATTGATGGCCGACTCGGCTAAAGCCACGATTGACCATTTCGGCAAGAAAATCACTTACATTAACGTCATGCGCAACATGTCTGTTGACTGCGACTGCGCCGGCCTTTCCGCTGCTAAACCGACGATTGCCGATATCGGCATTTTGGCTTCTACTGACCTGCTCGCTATTGATCAGGCTTGTGTCGACTTGGTTTACTCTCACCATGGAGACAATCATGATCTAATTGAAAGAATGGAATCCCGTCACGGCCTGCGCCAGCTGACCGCAATGGCAGAGCATAAGATGGGCAACACCCAATACGAATTGATCGAAATCGACTAATTTCCTTCAATGCAGTATGAAGGCTCCGATCTACGGAGCCTTCGTCGTCTCAGGCGGAAAATGACAATCGGTACTTGGTGTGTTTTTTCTCAATGGTTTGTGAAAACCATTTGGGTGCATCGCCTCAGGATTTATAGCTAGCCGCCGAAATTTAAGATCGCGATCAGTTAAGATAAAGAAAATTAATCCCGAAGGACTAATTGAAGCTTTAACGGAAGAATATTAAGAATGCTCGCACCGGTTCGTATGATTGTGACTTACCCTCTTTACATGGCAATGGAAAGGGCTATTTTTCATTCTCAGACTTTTGAGAAAACCTGGTCAGGCCTTCGTCCGAAACTCGAAAAAGGTGTCGAACTGGTCGCTCAGGAAGTTCATCCTCAGGGCCGTAACTTTATTCGCCGTTATGTCTATCAGGAACCGGCCACCCGAAGAGTCTGCACAGAATGTTTTGAAGAAATGTTCAACAATGAAGTGATGTCCCTTCTAGGTGTTGTCAAAAATATCCGTCGGGACATCCGAGGACGCCAAAAACAAATCCTTGAATGGGAAAAAGACTTAATCGCGGCTCCTAAAAAAACTTGGAACATCCTTAACAGTACACAAAGCAATCTGAAGGACAAAATCAACCGCTCGCGCAGCAAAATTGAGTACGACGAAAAGCAGATTCTTGTGCTTTTGGATAAGGCGCTGGGATCTCTTCAAGCCCGTGGTGTTCGAATTGACCGCGACCAACTGGAAAGTCTTATTGAATCGGCTGAAGGGGAAGATTTAGCTGCTATTCTTTCGGTTGCAGATTGTGTCGGGCAAGTCTTAAAACGCCTGGAGTCGCAGCTTGAAGAATCAAACCCGACCCCTGAGCTTTCTAAAACGTATGCCGGCTTCTACATGATGTGCAACCGCCTCTATTTAGAAGCGGTAAATCGAGCGTTGTATCAAATCGGCAAGGTTTACATGAAGCGCGTTGCAGGAATCGAAAAAGAAGCCTTCAAACAGATCAACACCGCGGAAGAAAAACTTGTTTCCCCAAATCTTTCGGAAACCGCTCGTGCCACGTTGAAAAACAACGTGAAGATCAACCACGAGATACTTGAAGTCGTTAAGTTCTACACTCGCCACTTAAACAAGCGCACAAAAGAACTTTTAGAAATTCGAGAAAAAGCTGCGCTGAACTTTGAAGTTTCTTTAAATACCTTTATGACCATGAAGATCGGCGCTGATCTAGCTGACTGCATCTCGAATGCAGAAAAAGACATCTCTAAGATCTTTGCATTTGAGCCGCCTGCTCTTTCGTCCCTCTACGATGTCGGATTCAAAGAACAATTTAGAGCCGTCACTCGACAAATTCGTAACGACTAAAAAGAAAACCGGAGCCTAAATCAGATTCCGGTCTCACGTGAACAAGTCCTTCAGAATGTGCTCTGAAGGACTTTAATTTTGAATTAGCCTAACTGAATTTTCTTCCAAACGTGCCGGATGGAAGGAACAGCCGGCGTCTTGCTCCGATCATCGTAAGAGGTATGAAGCAGCTGATGCGCTTTGTGAGAGTTCGGTTCTCCCAAATAATCGTCATAAAGCTCTTTGACCATCGGATTATTGTGAGACTGACGCACAGGACTGTTTTCGTCGGCTCGCTCCAGCACTTCGAAACGTTTTGATGTCGCATTCAAATAATTGCCTCGGCTGCGAATCGTGCCGCCGCCGTTGACACAGCCGCCCGGACAAGTCATTACTTCAATGAAGTTGTAAGGGCACGTACCCGCTGCAACCTCGTCGCAAATTTTATTGGCATTAGCGAGTCCGTACACCACGGCGATCTTCAGCTTCACTCCTCCTTCTTCCATTTCCGCTTCTTTATATACGTTCGGATGAGTAGAAGGCTTGAAAGGCACGTTGTTAACTTCTTTACCTGTCAGAACATGATAAAGCGTTCTCGACGCAGCCTCGGCTACACCGCCGCTCTTTCCGAAAATCACGCCGGCGCCCGAGCCTCGGCTCATAAAGGGTGTATCAAATTCACCATCTTCGATCTCTTTCAGATCTATCCCACGGCTCTTAAAGAGTCTTGCCAATTCGCGGACGGTTAAAACCAGGTCCGTGTCCGGCACGCCGTCTTTGGCCAACTGTGGGCGTCCTGCCTCGATCTTCTTTGCTGTGCACGGCATGATGGAAATCATACGGATCTTTGAAGGCTCGGCGCCGATTTTTTCCGGTAGCCACGTCTTGGCAAGAGAACTGAGCACAGCCTGCGGAGAGCGAGTGGTGGAAAGATGGTCCAGCATTTCAGGACGATGCTGTTCAACAAAACTCACCCAGCCGGGGCAGCAGGAAGTAAACATCGGCATCACTGAGTGCTTATCTTTGATTCGATTAAGCAGCTCGGTACCTTCTTCCATGATCACAACATCAGCTGAGAAGTTGGTATCAAGAACATAGTTGGCACCCATCATCTTCAGCCCGGCAATGATGCGTTTTTCAACATTAGTTCCGGAAAGCGTTCCGAATGCATCGCCTAGTGTTGCGCGAACGGAAGGTGCAAATTGAACGACGGAAATAACACTTTCGTCTTCAAGAATTTCTCGGGCCTTATCCACATTATCTGTCGACATTAAGGCCCCTGTGGGACAGACCATAATGCACTGTCCGCAGCGAACACATTTAGTGGAATCCACCCAATCTTTGGTACCGTTTAGGCATACGCCGGCTTTCGTTCCGATTTCATCAATACGAAGCGCGCCGATGCCTTGGATCTTATTGCATACCTCCACACAGCGCATACAGCGGACACACTTATTAACATCGAGCTCGATCGCTGGATCGGTATGGTCAACCTTACGTTCTGCAATAAATTTACCGGTAAACGGCGCCTTCTGTACTCCTAAGTTGCGAGCAAGCTGAAGAAGTTCACAATTTCCGTAACGACCGCAGGTCACACAATCCATGTCGTGATCTGCGAAGATCAAGGCTACCTGAGTTCGCTGCATTTTTTTGACCTGAGAGGAAATGGTGTCCACTTCCATTCCGTCCTCCAAAGGTGTCTTGCAGCTGGTGAGCGTAAGTTCCTGACCGTCGGCCCTTTTTACACGGACAATACAAACCGCGCACGTCCCGGGTGTATGACAAAGCGGTTTAAAAGCACAAAGCGTCGGGATAAAGAACCCCATCTGTCTGGCCGCTTCTAAAATTGTAATTTCTTGATCAAAATCAAAAGGTTTGTTGTTGATATAGGCTCTCATTTCTATTCTCCTTTTTCTTATTGAGCCTTTTGGTTAAAACCGGGAATCGGCAGTTGGGTCACAACGCCGAAAAGGCGGTAGCAGCGCATGCAGCGTTCGGCTTCTTTCTTGGCTTCTTCTGAAGTTAAACCGAGTTCGACTTCTTCAAAGTTATGGGCGCGAATTTCGGGCGCCAGTTCCGGCATCTGCTGACGATCCTGATGAATGGTCGGAAGAACGGGTTCAGTCTCCTCAAGAAGATTGCATTTCTTAATCATCTGAGTCATGCGTGATCGCGGTTCAAAACCGACGGAACCTCGGGTTAGATATTCATGAATAGATTCGGCAGCTGTTTGACCCTGAGCCATACCTCCGATCAGCGTGGTCGGTCCGGTGGCACAGTCTCCGCCCGCAAATACGCCGGGACGGCTTGTAGCCAATGATTCCGTCACGGAAATGTTGCCGCGCTTATCAAACAGAATATTGTCTTTCTGTTCAAAAATACTTTGATCAATTCGCTGTCCGATAGCACTGATGACATTGGAGCAAGGAATGACAAATTCCGTACCCGGAATCTCGATAAGCTTTCTTCTGCCGTTGGCTTCAGGCGCGCCTTCGCGAAGTTTGATGCAGCGAAGTCCGGTAACTTTACCGTTTTCGAGCGCCAGTTCTTTTTGAGCTGTCAGGAAATGGAATTCGATGCCCTCTTCTTTAGCCGCCTTGATTTCCAAAGGATCTGCCGGAGCTTGAGCTTCAGTTCTTCGATATATGACATGAACTTTGCCGTCGGTCATACGCACAGCAGAGCGAGAACAGTCCATTGCAACGTTGCCGCCGCCGACAACCACAAAGTCTCCGGAGAAGGAAGGAGCCTCACCTTCTACGACGCCGCGTTCAACCTGAAGAAGAAAATCCAAGCCGTTGTAATAGCCTTCAATTTGTTCATTGTCCTCGGGGAATCCAAGTTTCATACCCTTGGCACAGCCGACCCCTATAAAAACAGCATTAAATCCCTCGTTAAAAAGGTCATCTAATATGAAGTCTTTCCCTAAACGCCTGCCGTAATGAAATTTACCGCCCAACTGCTCAATCGTATTGGCTTCAGCCAATAGAATATCTTTCGGCAAACGATACTGAGGGATACCGACTAAAGCCATCCCCCCGGCCTTTCGCTGTGCCTCAAACACTTCAACTTTGTAGCCTTTCAGCAGCAAATGATATGCGCATGTGAGTCCGGAGGGACCGGCGCCGATAATTGCGATTCTGGGAGAGAATTCGCTCGGTTCTGCGGCGGCACCTTCGAACATTTTGTCAACGGTGTACCCCAATGAGTCAGCGCAATAACGCTTCAGATTCTTGATGTCGACAGCTCCCTCCAGACGATTTCGTCTGCAAGCCTTTTCGCAAAGACGGACGCAGACTCGTCCGCAGGAGCCGACTAACGGGTAGTGACGAAGAACTACACCCGTAGCGTAATCCGTACGTCCTGCCTTTATGTAATCAATATAACGAGGCACGTTGACGTGCGCCGGGCAGGCTTCAATGCAGGGAGCCGTCATTACTTCATAGTCGCCCCATGGCATATCAGGAAGCGGGACGAGTTTTAGATCTTCGGGAAAAGCTTTGATCGCTTCAATTAAAGCTACCGGCGAAGTCTGACCCACCCCACAGAAACTCGTATTTCTCATCATGCGGGCGATATCGAGAAGATTTTCCCAATTAATCGGGTCTCCTCTCAATGCTTTTTCCAGCGCCTGAGAAATGATGATTGAGCCGCTTCGGCAAGGAGTACATTTACCGCAGGAATTGTCTTTTACCGTTGAATAGTATTTATTCATGGCAAAAAGCAAGTTTGCATGCGGGTGGAAAACTAAGAATCCCCGATGCGAGATAAACGTCATAACGGGGTTGCCATTATTGAACTGCAGAAGATTTTTAAGATCCAGACCCTCAGGTTCTTTGTAATCAGCAGTGCCGCGGTTGTCATAGACGACACTGTCCCACACGCCATAATGAAGCCGCATATTCTTTTCCTTGTTTTGAGAGCAATTGTTTTATCGTAATGAATTCCATTTTAGGCGAGCCACGACTTCATTTTTACATTTCAACATTTTTTACATGTTGTGAGCTGTCGAAGTTCCTCCTTCGTCCATTTCTTATTTATTGACTACGAATAGATGTACTACTTTGAGAAGATCACTGCAAAGATTTTCAGAATTGATCATTAGAATCTATTTGAAGTGAGGAGTTTTATGAAAGTCGGATTAGCACTTGGAAGCGGTTCAGCCCGCGGTTTTTCCCACATTGGCATTATTGATTGTTTGCTGGACCAGGGAATTGTTCCGGATGTTGTTGCAGGTACATCAATCGGAGCGATAGTGGGCGCCTGTTATGTCAGCGGACATTTAGAACGACTGCGAAAACAAGCCCTTGCTATTAACCGCTTAAATTGGACGACGTTTTTTAATCCGAGCTTTTCTATCGACGGGTGGATCAATTTGCATCAAATGCAGATGTTCCTCGTAAAGAGCGGCGTAGAACGGAAACAAAAATGCATTGAAGATTTAAAAACCCCTTTTGGAACCGTAACCTGTGATCTTATGAGCGGCAAAGAAATCTGGATTACAAAAGGTCCGGTTTTTGACTCCGTTTGGCCTTCAATGGCCATGCCGGGCGTCTTTCCGCCCGTTGAGGGGCCTGAAGGCCGGTGGTATATCGACGGCGGCATCGTCAACCCAGTCCCTGTCTCTTTATGCCGGGCTCTGGGAGCCGATGTTGTGATCGCGGTAAACCTTAATAACGACCTCCTGAGGCGGGTTGAAATTGAAAAACAGTCAAAAGGCTCCAACAGAAAAAAAACGAGCGAAGTCGCAAAAATTTTTGCCAAGGCCAAAAATCTGATTCCGTCGATCAAAAAGGAGACTGAGTCCGATAAACCTAAACCCCCGGATTTCTTTGAGACGATTTCCCGCTCTATTAATATTGCTCAGGACCGTATTACTAAAACCCGTCTCGCCGGCGATCCTCCCGAGATCATCCTTTGTCCGAAAGTCACCGACATAGGCTTATTAGAAACTTACCGTGCCGAAGAGGCTATTCGAGCCGGGTATAAATGCTGCGAAGCAAATATCGCTGCAATCAAGGACGCTATCGGTCACTAAAACGATACGTCTTAAGCCTTTTTGATATTGGCGGCAAGGTAAAGCATTCCAACCAAAACTGAACCGCCGATAATATTTCCTATCGTCACCGGAACCAGATTGCCCGCAACAAATGAATAAAAATCAGCTTTAAGTGCCGCAGCCTTCCCAGCTTCCGCTAAAGCGATGTAACGAGGATCAGTTCCAGTCAGGAGTCCGAGCGGGATAAAGAACATATTGGCAATGCAGTGCTCCATACCCAAGGCAACGAAAGCCATGGTCGGAAACCAAAGTGCGGCAATCTTTCCGATTGTTTCCGTTGAGGCGGCTGCAGCAAATACAGCTAAGCAAACCAGCCAGTTGCACCCGATTCCGCGAAGAAGCGCCTCTGTAAAACCTAATGAGCATTTAGCGTTAGCCAAATTCACGACGGCCGCTGCCCAAGGCATCGTCCCGCCGACACTCTCAAAAATCAGCCCCGAAAGATACGCAATAAAGAAAGCGACAAAAAGCGCTCCCGCAAAATTACCGAGCCAGGATGTCGCTAATGTAAAGACCGTCTGGCCGAAGGTAATCTTTTGTTTGGCTTGGGCTGTCGTCAGCGTCATGCAGCTGCCGGTAAACAAATCCGCACCGCAAAGCACCACGAGCATCAGTCCGAGCGGGAACACAGCGCCGAAAATCAGCTTAGACATTCCGCCCCACTGCTCCCAAGGCAGTGCAAGCCCGATGCGAATTGCCAGGAAACCGCCGATCGCAATATACATACCCGCAAGCAGTGTGTTCGCTGCTCGGGCAATCCAGCATTGATTGGCTTTGGAGACACCCATGCTCACGGTGGCATTCAGGATTTCTTGTGAAGTAAGTGTGGCCATAATCTATGGAAAAAAAGAGGTCGGAAATTGAGCAAAATTCTAAGTGAAAAATTTCGCCTTTTTGAAAAAGCGAACTGACTAAAAAGAGGATTTCAGTCGATCCTTTCTTATAATTTCCCGTACACTTATATCAAGTATGTTTCATTAAGAAAATAATTATGAAAAAATTTCAATTGGCTGCTGTCATCGCTGCTGCCGGCATGGTGATCGGATCAGCTTATGCGGCTAGTCTCGACGCACCGGTTCCCCCTTCTTTCAACGATGCTCCTGACAACATTCAGAGACCGTCAAAGAGCGGTGAAACGATTGAGGAAAAAGTCACGAACTTAAACCAGAAAAACCAGGATATTGTTAATTCCAAAGCCGGTAAAAAAGACACCAAGGCTGAGGAAGCTCAGTCTAAGAAAGACCTAAAAGCCGCCCAAAAACGCTCTAAAGACCCTTCCTTGTGGCCGAAGACTAAAATTGAAGAAACGGTGGACAACCACAATCAGGTCACTGAAGTGAAAGTCACTCCCATGTCCACTCAGGTTCCTTACGTCATGACTCGTGAGGCGCCGAGCAACAAGACGGGCGGAAGCGGCCCCGGCACCGGAAGCGATAACACGATGAGCGTTCCCAAATTCATTAACTTCGGATTCTAATCAGAGCATCAAAACACAAAATGGCCGTATTTACTGAGATTTCTAAGGCTCAGCTCGGTGAACTATTGTCTCATTACGACATCGGGCAGGCTCAATCCTTAAAAGGCATAGCCAGCGGTATTGAAAACAGTAACTTTTACTTAGACACCGATAAAGGTAAGTACGTTCTTACGATTTTCGAACGTCTGAACAAAGATCAGCTTCCGTACTATCTTGAACTGACCAGTCATCTCGGTAAAAAATGCCTTGCAGTAAGTTACCCCATTCCGCGCAAAGATGGCGGCTTGCTTTCCGAAATCAACGGCAAGCCATGCTCCATTGCTCCCTGCCTCAGCGGAACTTACGTAGAAAAACCTTCTGCCAAGGCTTGCCGTGAAATGGGAGAGATGCTTGCCAAGATGCATAACGCCGTTGAGGACTTTCCGCTTTCGCAGGAAAACACCAAAGGCTCGGCATTTTGGCTCTCTTCCATGCCTCTGCTTAAACCTTACATTCCCGAGCGTCTCTATCAGATGCTCGAAAAGGAAGTAAATCATCAGCTTGAACTTCAAAGGTCTCCTGAGTACCAAGCTTTGCCCTCCGGCGCCGTACATGCCGACTTATTCCGCAATAACGCTTTGATCAGCGTTGACGGTAATGTCGAGTCTCTGGCCGGTGTCATTGACTTTTATTTTGCCTGCAATGCACCGTTCCTCTATGACCTTGCCGTCACATTAAATGACTGGACGATTGATTTAGAGACCGGAGAATTCGAACCCGATCGTGCTCAGGCTATGCTTGAGGGATACAACAGCGTCCGTCCTTTAACCGAAGAAGACCACAAGCTTTGGCAGGACATTCTCTCGGCTGCGGCCCTTCGATTTTGGGTTTCACGACTTTACGATTACTATATGCCGAGACCTGCGTCGCTTCTCACCCCGCATGATCCGGCGCATTTCGAACGTATTCTTAAACTTCGCCGCGAATCCGCGCCTGAAGATTTACCTTGGATCTAAACCTTACCTTTTATGGAAAATTATCACCTTCCTTTTAAAACGGGAATGGACTGGCTGCGAGGCGCATGTGTTGTTGTCAAACGTGCGCCCGCAACTGTTTTCGGCATTCTCGGCTGTTACGTACTGGCTTTATTCGTCGCCAACCTGCCGTCTGAACTTCTCGGCTTGTCCTGGCTCGGCGCGATCCTGAGCTCTCTGGTGACACCTTTCGGAGCCTTGGCTTTTGCCGCCTGCGGCAGAGAGCTGGCTAGAGGCTCCCGTCCGACACTCTTCTCCTGCTTCGGTGAAGGCTGGAACGACATGGAGACACGCAACAAGCTGATTTTATTGGGCCTGATTTACGGACTTTGCGTCATCGTTATCGGCTTGATCGTCAGCTTGCTCACTTCCGGAGACATCGCTCAATGGAAAAATGTCCAAGGCCAGATTGATCCGCAGAACGTGCTCAGCCATATTCCTTGGCTGGGCTTCATCGTAGGCGCCGTCCTCTACGCTATGCTGCTGGGCATCACATGCTTCTCTCCGATGCTGATTGCCTGGAAAAAACAACCCATTGGCAAAGCTTTCTTCTTTAGCCTCGTGGTTTGCTTCAGAAACATCGGTGCGATTGTCTGCCTCGGCCTGCTGCTCTTCCTGCTGGCTTCCGGCGGCGCAGTTGCCTTCGGCGCTTTAGGCGATTTAGGCCAGATCTTGGTCATCTTGTGGGCACTTTTTGTCACAGGACTTTCCTACAGCGCTCTTTATCCGATGTGGCGCTCGATTTTCGAATCCGAGGTTCCGCCGCTTCGTTAATGATTCGTTGCACATTCCAGGGCCTGCATCCGCAGGCCCTTTTGCTTCTCGATTAAGCTATCGAAAACAAAAAATCATTTGGAGTAGAAATGCGTAACTTAATTCTTTGTCTTGCTCTCGGCGCAGCCGCCTCTTCCGCCTTTGCGCTGACTAATGAAGATCTGGCTGCCAATACCTGGATGCCGCTTGAAGAACAAACAGAATCTTCCTGCGACCTTCCGGCCATGATTGATTTCCATAAGGACGGTACGCTCTCTTCCGAACCCGGCTGCAACACTATGTCCGGCCGTTACAAGATCGGTGAGGACGGGAAGATTGAATTCACCGAAATGGCAATGACGCAGAGAATGTGCGCTAAAGAGTACATGGATCAGGAAATGCGTTTCACTGCCATGATCAATGATACGCACTTCATTAAAAAAGAAGACAAACAGCTGATCCTTCTCGATGCTGACAAGAAAGAAGTCGGCCGCTTGGTTCCCGAAAAAGCCAAAGCCTGCAACTAATTGATATTTCGGCGCTTTTTGCGCCTTCATCAAAAAACGCTCGGTTGATCCCGAGCGTTTTTTGTTAATGAGCGGCTTCCCAATTGCCTCCGACGCCGACTTCCGCGATCAGCGGAACATGGAGTTCGGTCACCGAGTCCATTATCTTCGGAAGGTTTTCCTTCACCAAGTCAACTTCGTCTTCCGGCACTTCCATGATCAGTTCGTCATGAATTTGAAGAATCAATTTACTCTTGAATCCCTTCTCTTCAATCCATTTTTGAACGGCAATCATGGAGAGCTTGATCAAGTCAGCCGCCGTGCCCTGCATCGGCGCGTTAATCGCAGCTCTTTCGGCGGCGGCACGACGAGCGCCGCCCGCATGGATCTCCGGAAGCCACAATCTTCTGCCGAAAGTCGTCTCAACATAACCCTGGCGATCGGCTAAAGCTCTCGTGCTGTCCATGTATTCATGAACGCCCGGGAATCGAGCAAAGAATTTATTGATGTAATTCTTCGCCTCGTCCCTCCCGATGCCGAGATTCTTTGCTAAGCCGAACGGGCTCATGCCGTACATCAAACCGAAGTTAATGACTTTGGCAATCCGACGGTCATTCGGTGTGACTTTGTCTTTTTCCTTACCGAATACTTCCGCAGCCGTTGCTCGGTGAATATCTTCATTGTTTTTGAACGCTTCGACCAAACGCTTGTCTGCGGACAAATGCGCCATGATTCGTAATTCGATCTGAGAATAGTCAGCGCTGATCAATTTGCAGCCGGGCGCGGCTATGAAGGCTTCACGAACTTTACGGCCTTCTTCTGTTCGAATCGGAATATTTTGAAGATTCGGATTGGTAGAAGACAGACGGCCCGTGACCGCGACGGCTTGTTCGAACGTCGTATGAACTCTTCCATCCTTAGGATCAACCATCTTCGGAAGTTTTTCCGTGTAAGTCGTCACGAGTTTTGTGATAGTACGGTACTCTAGAGCGATCTTGGCCAAAGGATAATTCTGTGCGAGTTCGGAAAGAACCTCTTCGCTGGTGGAATAGTTACCGGAGACTGTCTTCTTAGGCTTAGCTCCGTCAAGCACGACACCCATCTTGTCAAACAAGATTTCGCCGAGCTGTTTCGGGCTCGATAGTTTGAATTTCTCGCCTGCCGCTTCAAAAGCCTGCTCTTCTAATTTTTGAGCTTGGGCGTTGAGCTGCACTGTTTGCTGATCTAAGAGCTTGGTATCGATAAGAACGCCGTTTTGTTCCATTTTGAAGAGAACTTCAGACAACGGCATTTCAATATCGCGATAGATTTTCTCAAGCTTCGCATCATCAGACAAAGCTTTCTTAAAGAGACGGTTTAGGCGGCTGACAATAAAGACCCTTTCAGAAGCAAAATCCGCTGCCTGTTCAACGGGAACCTTGGAGAACGAGAGCTTTTTAGCTCCCTTTCCTAGGAGTTCCTCTTCCCCTCTGAGCTCATACTTGAGCCAGTTGGCTGCAAGCTTTTCAATCGTATGGGAACGATGCGCCTCTAAAACATAGCTTTCGAGCATTACGTCATCGGAAACACCTGCAAGATTAATGCCGACATTGGCAAAGACGTGCTTCATGTACTTGCTGTCATAGCCGCATTTAATCGGTTTCTTGTGTTCAAGCACCTTTCCGAAAATCTCTTTGAAAGTTCCGAGCGTGAGGCCTTGGGCCAAAAGAACGTCGTTATCAATCGGGACGTAACTGGTCTTGCCGTCCGTGGTTCCGAAAGCGACGCCCACAGGCACGTATTCCTGCTGGGAGGAACCATCAGATAAGACATAGAATTCAAAGCCGTCTTTAGTCACTAAGTCTTCCAAGTGAAGCGCCAGCTCTTTGGCTTTAGTCTCGTCCGTAACGATTTCAAGCGTTCTTTCCACTTCGGATTCTTGTTCCTGAGAGAACAAATCAAGAGTATCGCCTTCAATCGGCGCGGCTCCGACCGCAGCTCGCTTTTGAGCTGTTGTCGATGTTTCCAACGGCTTCACTTCGCCCGGTACATCGGTCTTCTTTAATTCTTTAGCCCAGCTTCTGAATTCCAGTTTGTTGTAGTAATCCAGAAGTTCTGTACGATTCGGCGTCTTTAACTTCAGAGACTCTAAAGAAGGAACTTCGGCAGATAAATCAGCATCGGTCTTAATCGTGACGAGCTGACGGGCAATCGGCAGGAAGCCCAAAGCCGAGCGAAGATTTTCTCCGATCTTGCCTTTTACTTTTTCGGCATTTTCGATCACGCCGTCCACGGAACCGAATTCAGTGATCCATTTAGCGGCGGTCTTTTCACCGCATTTCGGAACGCCCGGAACGTTATCGATCTTGTCTCCCATCAGAGCCAGGAAATCGATGATCTTTTCCGGAGGCACTCCGAACTTCTTCTCGACGCCTTCGCTGTTTAACCAGCTGTTGTCCTTACCCATTGTGTTAACGAGAAGGACGTTGTCATTCACGAGCTGAGCAAAGTCTTTGTCACCAGTGGCAATAACAACATTGAAGCCCTCCTCAACGGCTTTTTTTGTGAGCGTTCCGATAGTGTCATCCGCTTCAATTCCAGGAACCTGAAGGAACGGAATGCCTTCTTTTTGGACACCTTCAAAAATCAAGGGAATTTGCACGGAGAGATCTTCCGGCATAGGAGGACGATTGGCTTTGTAGTCAGGATAGATTTCCGAACGGAAAGTTTTGCCTTTCGGATCCACAACGCATGCGACGTAATCCGTGGGTACGTCCTTCATGAGCACTCTGAGCATGGAGAGGAAGCCGCGAATTGCATTCGTGGGTGTTCCAGTCGATGTCGATAAAGGAGGTAGCGCGTGATAAGCACGAAAAATGAAATTTGAACCGTCAATAAGAAGAAGCGTTTTTTTCAAGATAAGGTTCCTTTTTCCCTAACTACGGATGCACTGAACACAAATTAGAAGCGTACCAAAGAGTGAGATGTTTGGTGCGAATTCATGCCGAATATGGACAATTCTTCCATTAGAAAATATCCGATTGGTTGATCCATAAGATTCGCAAATTTGGACCTTAATTCCTTCGGGCGTCTACTGCTCGATATTGCGAAGGCATAAAAACAAAATCATCTTGGCTGTGAGTTATATATTTCTCTGGAAGAAATTAGAAACGGCAGAGAAATACAATCTAAATAATTTTTAGACCAAAGATAACAGAGACTTCTCTTCTCATATTTACCTTCAAATTGAAAACTAAACCTCTGCAAACCTATATCTCTTTGTTTTCGTTCAAGTTAAAGAAGGACGTTATGAAGTCTATAAATAAGCATTTGGGGCAAATAGATTAAAAAAAATAGATTTCGATAAAAATAAATAAATTTATTTCCTTTATAATTTCTTTAGGTAGGACAATTATCTAATTTTATTTTTCTTTTTATCAACCGGTGTCCAAATGGCAACTTTAGAAGACCTGATTCGTCAAAAACAAGAATTAGAAAAAGAAATTGAAGAAGTTACTCGCCGCGAACGTATTAACGCTATTAATACTTGCCGCGAATTGATTCAAAAATTCGACCTGCAGCCCGCAGAAATCGGACTTAAGAAACTCATGCGCAAGGGCGCGATGATTCCGAAATTTATGGGACCTAAAGGCGAAACCTGGACTGGCCGCGGCCGCAAGCCTATCTGGCTTCAGCAGGCTGAACTTGAAGGCAAGAGCCTTGAAGACTTCCGTATTACTTCCCCCGTCGCAATGGAAGAAGACGAAGAAGCGCGTTTAGAAGAACTGACTCGTCCTGACAACGTAAAAGCCTAATCTCTTTTCATTGTCATCAAAACCGCAGGAAAATATTCTCTGCGGTTTTTTCTTACCGAAATGAAAGATTTTGATTCTTAAAATAGGATTATTCCGTGGTAAGGATTCTATGTTTAAACTGGATTCACTGAAGACAAATCATTCGTAATCGTTATTTATTCTTAAAAAAGACTTCTCCTTTTCCATAATTTACTACTCACATTGTGTCTCTTAGGAATCAAAAAATCCTTCCCGTAATCCTGAATTTAATCAGATTTGGGACTTATTTCCTTATCTAAAAATACCAAAAGCGCTAAATCAAATTCATTCTTGCCTAGGTTAACGGCTTGGACTTATTCTTTTGCCGCAGAAACAAATTTTTTGCAATTGTGAATTCCTACTCTCCACAATCCCTCTGCTAGTTCTTTATTTTTTCGGGCGAGAGAATACGGAAAGCTCCTCTTTTTCAGCCTGATGAATAATCACCTGAACATTGAAAAAATCTAAAAAATATTCTCTAAAAACCGTGTTCAAAATGCTTTCTCCGGCTTCCCGGGATTAGCTTTGGGTACATTTCGGAAGTGCTTGCTTAGGTGGTAATCCTCTTGATCAAACATCAATTCACGTCTATGCTCGACCCATTCCAATAGGAGGATTAAAACAATGATTGAAGCCGTTTCCAAAGATAAGTGTCTTCCGGAGATTCTTGCCCTTTTCCCGGATTTAGTTGCCCATCGCCACGATATTCATCAGCATCCCGACTGCGGCTTTGAAACTCAGAGAACCATCGGAAAAATCAAGGAATTCCTTGAAAAACACAATGTTTCTCCCAAAGACATGGATGACGCCTCTTGCCCCGGCTCTTTGTTTGTCGAAATTAAAGGCAACCTCCCCGGCAAGACCATCGGATTCCGCGCTGACATCGACGCTCTTAAGATGAAGGACAAGAGCGAAAAAGAATGGAGCTCTAAGATTGAAGGCCACGCACATGCCTGCGGCCATGACGGTCACCAGACATGGCTGATGGGCGCAGCCGCTTATATGGCTGAACACCGTGACTTCCCCGGCACACTCGTCTGCCTGTTCCAAGGCGCCGAAGAAACCGGTAAAGGCGCTGAAAGCGTCGTCAAATCCGGCTTCCTGGATAAGTACAACATTCAGGAAATGTATGCTGCCCACGACGAACCCTTCTTAAAGAAAGGCGAAGTCGGTTTCAAAGTCGGACACCTGCAGGCAGCCTCTGATTCGTTCGCTGTTAAGTTTATCGGTGCCGGCACACACGGCGGTCGCCCTCATCAAGGGATGGATCCGATTCCCGCTCTCTCCGAAATGTATCTGGCCATGCAGACAATCGTTTCCAGAAAGGTTGACCCGCTGGAAAGCGCTGTTGTTTCCGTCTGCTTTATGAATGCAGGTACGTTGGGAACTTATAACGTGCTGCCGGGCGAAGCTGTCATGGGCGGTACAGTGCGCACCTTCCTCCCCGAAGTTCGCGATTTGGTTGAAAACACCATCAAACGTATGGCAGAAGGAATTGCCTTGGCCCACAATTTGAAAGCTGAAGTCACCTACGAACGTCTTATTTCTTCTGTAAATAACGACGAGCGCCTGACCAAGGAAAGTGTTCGAATTGCCCAGGATTTGTTGGGCGAAGACAAGATCTACCCTGACTTTAAGCCCTTCATGTCCAGCGAGGACTTCTCCGTTTATCAGGAAAGAGTCCCCGGTACGATCTGCAGAATCGGTATTTCCGACGAAAACCACACCGTCCCTCTGCACAATCCGAAGTTTGATTTCAATGATGAAGTACTTGCCCTGGCCAGCACTTTATTTGTGAAGATCGCCCAAGAACGTCTGAATGCACTGAGCAAAGAGTAATCCGACTCTAATGCAAACAATCACGGCTCCATATTGAGAAATAGGGCTAATGGCTAGCCCTTGAATATCTATTCAAACTTGCACATACTCATCTTCCTTTGGAGGGTGAGTATGAGAGAAATTCACAATTTGATGACTATCGGAGAAGTCGCCGGATCATTCGGAGTTTGTGTGGCAACCGTAAGACGGTGGTGCAAAAACGGCAAGTTTTCCCGAGTTATCAGGACCATTGGAAATCAAAGGCATTTTGATCCTTATGAAGTCCATGAAATGCTTCATCCTACCGGCGGCAAAAGGATCATGGTCGGATATGCAAGAGTCTCAAGCTATGATCAGCGCTCGGATTTGACAGCCCAAGCCGAAAGACTCAGCCAATACGGATGTCAGCTGGTCATTAAGGATCTCGGAAGCGGACTCAATTGTAAAAAGCCGGGGCTAAAACGCTTATTGAAACTTCTTTTAACCAAACGCGTCGGTGCATTAGTTGTCACTCACGATGATCGACTGCTCCGATTTGGCACCGAACTGATCTATTTTATCGCTCACTTGATGGACACTCGGATTGTTATCCTTGATGAGCCGGAACAGCAGTCTTTCGAAACAGAGCTCGTCAAAGATGTTATTACCTTGATGACCGTCTTCTGCGCTCGCCTTTACGGGAAGCGATCAAGGAAAAATAAGGTAAAGGAAAATACGGGTATAAAAAACTTAAGTTTTCGGTAATATCTAATTATTACTTTATTTTTACCCCTAAATTCCCAACCTTGAGTGAACACTTGTGCGTCAGTTTGAGATGCCCAATGAAACAGATAGAGCTGCATTGGATCGGATGTGTTCGTCGTACGGATTTGTGGCATCAAAATTTCTTTTTGCCTTTCAAACGAGAGAACTTCGAAGTGAGGTAAAGGACTTTCGCGCTTTTCGAAATAGATTGGTAACTGCTCTGAGCAGGACACCTGTTGAATTTAACCAAAAACTCGCAGGCTTGCGAGCCAATGGGAAAACAGCAGAGGCAACTCTCTTGACTTTGCTCAGAGAACTCAAAGAGACTTCGGGGCCTCATCTTCAGGCGCGTCACTGGAAGCTTGCTTTGGAGGAAACATCCAAGATGGCAATGACGCATTGGAAAAGCGTCATTGCAGAATCAAAGAAGGAACTTGCAGATACGTTAAAGCGTTTTCACGATCAGGATCGTCACTACGCGTACTGGCTTCTTTGCGGCATAAACCGCCAATTTTTTGAGCTGTTAGACGGAAAGGTCCTGGTCCCGAATCCGGATGAATCTTTCGACCGCAATTATTGCCTTAGCTACGATCGCCCGCTTTCTTCGAAGACGCTCCGCTCAATTGCAGGAATTGTCAGGCGCACGGTCAATAGAGTTCGCAGAGACATCGTCTGCTATCCGAGAACAAAAGCCTTTCACAACCGCATTGACTTTGATTCAAGCTGCTATAAGGTCAGATCAACAGAAGCCGGTCAATTCCTTGAGCTCATGTCGCTGCAGCCCGGGAAAAGAATCTGCCTTCGCCTAAAAGGTAAAAGCAAAATACGAGGAACGCTCCAGCTGATACGTGATACTGCGGATACGTACTCATTAAGAGTCTACGTACCCCAACAGTGTGAAAGAAAAGAAAGATCGGTGCTGTCATCGGAATCGATCTCGGCTACACAGAGATGATGGCAACGAGTGAACAGGAACTTCTTGGAACGGATCTGGGAAAGTATTTTTCTGAGATAGCCGATAAAAGAGGAAAAAACAGTGAAGGCCGAAACCGAATGCATGCGCTCTTTCTCAACCTTCTGAAAAAGACCAGCAAGGACAATCTCGCTAAGGCAGAGCGGATTAGAAAACATAACCTCGGCAGAAAGAAGCAGCGCGCAAGGTACATCCGTGACATCGGAGTTATCAAGACCGTCGTTAACAGAGAACTAAACTTTCTATTTACTCGGAAGACAAATCCGGTCAAGGCCATTGTCGTTGAAGATTTAAGTGCTCGGATGAAGGCTCACTTTTGCAAAAAGTGGAATAGATGGCTGAGCGGCTGGATGCGAGGATACCGGATCAGATATAAAGCAAAGAAACATGGAATAGAAGTAAACGAAGTAAACCCTGCTCACAGTTCACGAGAATGCCCCCGGTGTCACTGCACGGACAAAAAGAACCGACAAGGGGATGTCTTTAAGTGCTCGTATTGCGGATACCACGAACATGCTGACTTGGTTGCTGCGTTAAACATACTCGGCCGTTTAGGTGATAAGGAGATCCGTAAAGGTATGTCTCCGTCTCGGGTGAAAGCAGTACGGTCGGCACGTCGGTTGGAAATTATTGAACGATACCGTTACCGACAGGACTTCAGATGAAGCGCGTGTTGTGGACGAATCTCCCCGTTCAGCTTCATCGAAGAGCGAACTGAGAAGTGGTGTACAGGTTTGTACAGCTTCCTGATAACGGAGCCGTAATTGTTTGGTGAAATCAGAATTTCCGCAGCCGAAAAAAACGAAACGGCGCTGAAACGGCGCCTGCGCAAGAACCGCAGAACTGGTCTGCGGTGTTCGTTCCGAAGTTTTCAAACAGTGAGTTAATGTGCTGTTTGATGGAAAAGATCATTCAGTTCCGGATGATCTTTTAAATCCAATTTTCCACGCGTCTGATAACGCTGAAAGCCCAACATAAAGAGGCAGCGTCTGCGGCTGCAGCTCAAAGAGACGGATGTCTGATGGGGCGTAAACTTGGGGCAACGATGCTTGGCTCCGATTCTGTTCACAATGATCTCCTAAATCACGTGCAAATCATAAACACTTCAAAATTGAAAATACGACCGGCAGAAGCAGAAATCTTTTCTAATTATGTCACTTTCATGACACTTCAAAAATAATCAAGTAGTTAGGAAAATCCTTAAGAATGCAACTAATTTTTTTTTGATTTGACAATACGCAGTTATCTTGCGAGACAAGCCAAGAATTCAAAAATTTCTTCCTCAGGATTAACGAGTACAAGCAGTGCGGGTGATTGAAATATTGATCATTCGAGAAAGTCCACGCTAAATATTCCTCATAAGTCCAAGAACTTAAGGCTTTCGGGCATTTATTTGTCCTTTACGCATGTGGACGCTGTGAACGCTCTTCGCTAGAATAGCGAAAATATTATCGTTGTTAACCCTGACAAAAACAAAAAAGGACTGATCGACCGAAATGCATTTTCAAGAGATAAGGCGTGCCGCCGCTCAAGGTACTATCAGCCTGCCTCCTCCCATGGATTCCGAAGGACTGGAAGACTTGGCTGTTTTGAAGTCATGTTTGAAAGTCATTAGAGAACTCTCAGAGTTCCGCTATGCCTTTGCTAAAGATGCAATGGCTGAGACTTTTGCGCCTTTAATGGCTTCTGTAGAAGCCAAAAACGAATTAGAACGACAGGGTTTAAAAGTCTCTTTGAAGGATTATTTCTTGTCTTTGATCCTTAAAGATTTAGAAAATCCGGACATTGTCATCATCGATAACTACATCAATGCTCTGTTCAATAGTGCCGATGCTGCAGCCAACGGCCCAATAACAGTTCAAACCGTTGTAAACGTTGCCAACAGCTTCCCACAGGACGGCATTAACTGGCGGCAAAATCCTCAAACCGATGAGGAACAGATCCTTCTTCAGCCGGATACCTTCCCGGACAGCAAAGCCGTCCAGATTGAATTGGCCAGATGGGAGAAATATTCCAAAGAACTAAGGGACTTGGATCCTTTGGTTCATGCCCTTCTTACGAATCTTTACTTTATGGCGATCTCTCCTTTGAATCGTCATAACGGAAGAGTGACTCAGATCCTTCTGCAGCTCTCCTTAATGGGGCAGAACATCAATTCGCCTGCTCCCTGCCTGATGCTCGGTCGCGCCTTGATGACCAATGCGCACTTCGGCATCGAAGAACGTTTATACGGTTTGAGAACCCGGCAATGGTCTCCGTATCTTCAGTACATGCTGAAGACATTATCCAAAGCAATTCTGCTTTCCGGTGATCTTTTGTCTTCGTTACAGCGTTTATACGCTCAGGCAGAGGCCTACCTGAAGATGATCGGTTTAGCCTCTCATGCTGCATTCCTGCCGGTGATTTTCAAGCATCCGGCTTGCCGTACGGGTGAGTTTTCCAGCATCTTTACAACAAGGCGCCAGGTTGCGAGCCACATTCTGAATGACTTGGCCCGCGCCGGAATCTTAGAAAGAGTTGAAGACGGAAGAGACCGCGTGTTCTACCACACGAGATTAATAGAACTGCTCGAAAGCGAAAACTATAGTTTCTCGCCTCTTCCTGCCTCTATTGATCCCTTCGTTCCTTTATATCAAAAAGGAACGCCGGGCCGAACAAAACGAGAGCCGCTTCCGACACGCGAGGAAACGCTCCCGAAATTCTCCGTTACCGGCGATTAATTCAATTCGAAATTTTTAGCGAATTTCTCCGTGGACTTCCTGATGCTCCACGGAGGTTACTGCGTTCGTCTCTGGATCAACAAAAACCACGGTCGGTTTATGTACTTTCAATTCGTCTCGAGTCATTTGAGCGTAGCTCATGATAATGACCAAATCGCCTTCAGAAACTAAACGAGCAGCCGCTCCGTTTAAACAAATAATACCTGAGCCAGGTTTTCCCGAGATAGCATAAGTGGTTAATCTATTTCCGTTATTAATATCAACGACATCAACTTGTTCGTATTCATTAATACCTGATTGCCTTAAAAGTTCTTCATCAATCGTGATAGAACCAACGTAATTTAAATCTGCCTGAATTACTTTTGCACGATGAATCTTGCTCTTGAGTATCGTTAATAGCATCTATTACATCCCTAAATCTTTCAAAAAGTAAATAAATTATAGTCCTTAGACATGGTCAGAAACATCATTATCAGTAAAAAAATATCCGTCAGAAAAGATGATAGGATATTGTTCGCTATATCTACATGTTATGTATTAATAATAATTA